>JAJXSS010000014.1:0-8135 GCA_021784455.1 Planctomycetota bacterium | reverse complement strand
TCGGTCAGAAGACGGGGTTCCCCTGGACGCCGCCGAATCCATAACGGCGGTGCCACCGGCGGCTGGCGGTGCCCCGGGGGTGCGGCGGCTGGAGGACATCGAGCGGCAGGAAATCCTGGCGGCCCTCAAACGCCATGGCGGCAACCGGGCCACGACGGCGGCCGAACTGGGGATCAGCTTGCGCACGCTGTATTACCGGCTGGATCAATATCGCAGCCAGGGATTTGATGTAGGGGAGTAGGTTCGGTCGGCTGGCCGCGATCCGGTCTGGGAGCCCCCGGCATCTGTCTCGGCCAGTCTGTTCGGCCCGGGCCGAACCTACGACAGACGCACGGGCACCCCGCGCTCGGCCAGGTAACGCTTGGTTTGTTCGATGCTGTAGGTGCCGTAGTGGAATATGCTGGCGGCCAGAGCGGCGTCGGCGGCGGTTTGCGTCAGCACATCGTAGATATGTTCGGGACTGCCGCAGCCTCCGGAGGCGACCACCGGCACATCCACCGCGTCCGCCACGGCCTGGGTCATGGGGATGTCGTAGCCGCTGAGCGTGCCATCCCCATCCATGCTGGTCAGGACGATCTCGCCGGCGCCCAGTTCCACCACGCGCCGGGCCCAGGTCACGGCCTCCAGGCCGGTCGGCCGGCGCCCGCCGTGGGTGTGCACCTCGAAGACCTGGGGATGGGTCTGGGCCGCATTGGCGGCCAGCAGGGCGGGGGGCACCAGATGGGGGTGGAGCTGCCGGGCATGGTCCAGAAACTCGGCCAAAGGCACGCGTTTGGGATCGATATTCACCACCGTGGCGCACCGGCCGAACCGCCGCGCCGTCTGGGTGATGATCCGGGGGTCCACTACGGCCGCGGTGTTGATGCTGACTTTCTCCGCTCCCGCCTGCACCAGACGCGTGACATCTTCGATCGTGCGGATGCCTCCCCCCACGGTGAAAGGCATGAAGCACTGCTCGGCCACCTGCCGGACCACATCGATCATGATGTTGCGGTCTTCGTGGCTGGCGGTGATGTCCAGAAAGACCAGTTCATCGGCCCCGGCACGGTCGTACTGCCGGGCGATCTCGACCGGGTCGCCGGCGTCGCGCAGGTTCACGAAGTTGACGCCCTTGACCACGCGGCCAGCCTTGACGTCCAGACACGGGATGATGCGGTGCGTCAGCACAGCCCAGTATTGTAAGGGGATTGGAAAAGGAACGTGCGCGCGGCTGGCGATTTTTGGATTTCCATTTTCGATTCAGGAGTAAGACCCGGCTCGTGCCCCCAGGATTTCCGGGGGCCATCGAAAATCAGAATTCCAAAGTCGAAAACCCCTCCCGGCTGGCACCTGCCCTCGGCCGCTGGTAGACTCGGATGGTCGGGTAGGGCATTTTTTCGGAGCTAATCCCATGGTTTCAAGGCGCTGGTTGGTGGTGGCAGGGCTGGTCGCGCTGGGTACAAGTCTGGCCGCGTCAGCGCAGGTGCAGGGGCCGGACAAGATGCCCCTGGGCATTCTGACCAACAGTGGCCAGATTCCCCCCGATCAGGTCAAGACCATTGAAACCTACATCCAGAGTTGGGTGCAGAATCTCGGTTCGGACCGCGAAAGTCAGATCCAGGCCGGCCGCGAACATTTGCTGGATCCCCTGAGCCAGGGCGGCACAGCGAATTTCCTGGCCGTTTACAACCAGCACCTGGCCACGGCCCTGGCCGACAGCCATCTGCTCGAATCGAGCAAGCCGCTGGTGCGTTTGAATGTCATGATCGTGCTGGCCAGGGTGCAGGATCCTGCGGTCATCCCGATGATTCAGGCCGGCCTGGAGGATGCCGCTCCGGCCATCCGGTACTGGGCGGCCAAGGCCGTGGCCACTCTGGCCGGCGGTGGGACCGCGTTCTCAGATAAGGACCGCCAAGCGCTGATTCAGAGCCTGACCGCTGCGGCGGGCAAGGAGAAGGTGGAGTCGGCCCTGGGGATGGAACTGATTGCCCTGGCCCGGCAGCCTTCGGCCAGCGCCTGGAACAATCTGCTGACCTTGCTGGATGACCGCCTGGCGGCCCATCGCAAGGATGTGGAGCTTGACATTACGCCGGAACGGCAGGCCCTGATCGACATGGTCGCCCGTCTGGGTCAGCAGGTGATCGCCAATCCCGCCTCGGCTACGCAATATCAGGCCGCCATGACCCACAGCGTCCAGACACTGTACCGCTACGTGGACCTGGCCCTGCTGGCCTTGGGCCAGACCCCGCCCGTTTCCGACAACGCCAAGCGGGAATATCAGGCTCTGGTGGACGATGCGTCCAACTGGCTTCTTTTCTTCCTGCGCCAGGCGGATGCCAAGGTCAAACTGCCCTCCGTCAATGACTTGGTGAGGCAGGGGAACGTTCCCGAGGCTCTGCTGCGCTTCGAGGATAGCACGACCAGCGGCTGGTGCGGGCAGGTGCAGCGCCTTTATAAGCTGACCGCCGGGGATCTGGCCCTGCCGCCGAAGTAGCCGCCGCACAAGTTCGGCTCCGGCCGAAACTTTTCTGGAGCATCATTCCCCCCGGGCGTTCGGCCCGGGCCGCGTCTGCATCCTTCAGGGGTTCGCCCCGGGCTGAACCTACGTTGCCAGAAGCTTGCAGATGCGCAGCACTTCGGCCACAGACCACGCCTGAGCCGGGCAACCCACCGGCCGGTGTTGTCCGTCGGGCCGGGGGTCGGCCTCGTAAATCTCGGCAAGCTGGCCCAGCCCCGGACCCATCAGATGGTCCAGCAGCGGCTGGATCATCGTGCGGGCATCCTGCCGGGCCGACAGGGAGAAATCCCCCACGCGCAGCACGGCCTCGGCCATGGGGCCGATCAGCCAGGGCCAGATGGTGCCCTGGTGGTAGGCTTCATCGCGCTGGAACGGCGGGCCGGTGTACCGCCCATGGTAGGCCGGGTCATCCACCGGCAACGTGCGCAGGCCCGCCGGGGTCAGGAGGTTTTGCTGCAAGGCGGCGATCACCTGCATCTGCTTGGTTCGGGGCAGGGGGGAAATCGGCAGGCTCACGGCCAGGATCTGGTTGGGGCGCAGCGCCAGGTCCACGTGTTCGTTGCCGCCGGTGTCCGTCCAGACGTGATCGATCAGGCGCTGGCTGGGCTCGTGCCAGAACACCTTGGCGAAGCTGCGGCGGATGCGGTCGGCCAGCTTCAGGAAGTGCTCGGCCGAGCGCCGCCCTTCTTCGCCCGCCTCCTTGATCAGGTCCGCCACGCTCAGCAGGATATAAAACCACAGGGCGTTGATTTCGATGGCTTTGCCCGGCCGCGGGGTGAAAACCACACGCTCCTGGGTCCCCGGCCGGGTGGCCGCGGCATCCATCCAGGTAAGCTGCGTGGAAGGATCGCCGGCCGTCACCAGACCGTCCCCGGACACCCGGATGCCATACTGCGTGCCGCGGATGAAGGCCTCCATAATGCGGCAGCAGGCCGGGCCCAACCAGTCGTCCCAGGAATCGCGGTCGCCCGATTCTTCCACGTAGAGCAGGGCCGCCCGGATGAACCAGAGGCTGGCATCAACACTGTTGTAATGGGCCGCCGCACCGTTGTGATCGTCAAAGCGGTTGGGCACCAGCCCGTCCCGGATATTCTGGGCGAAAACCTGCAGCACGCTGCGGGCATCGTCGTGGCGGCCCGTGGCCAACAGCAGCCCCGGCAGTGCGATGAAGGTGTCGCGCCCCCAGTCGGCAAACCACGGGTAGCCGGCGATAATGGTGGCAAAGCGATGCTCGACACCCTGACGGCTAACCACGAAATCGTCCGCGGCCAGGGCCAGGGCGGCCGTCACGCGGGAAGGGATGCCCTGGGCGGTTGGGCCACCAGTGGCGCCTCCGGCCACAGTGCCCCCGGAAACGGCCCCGCTGGAGTCCGGGAGGGCGATGTGCAGGCTGGCGATGAGGTGGCTCAGCCGCCCCGCCCGATCATCAATGGTCCAGCCATCCGGGTCTTCAATGCGCGGGCCCAGGGCCACGCTGAGCATGATGGTGTTGTCCCCGGCTTGCAGCGGAAGCTCAAAACTCCCGGGGACGTAGTAATCCTCGGCCGATTCCTGTCCGCGCTCGGCATCCAGCGCGTAATACACGTTGTACCACCAGGGGTCGCCACCGGCCTGACGCCACGTGGCTGGAACATCGCCGCGGGCCTCGAGGGTCAGAGCCAGTTCGCCGCGCTGCACGGTTACGCGGGACCCGGCCGCCTCGGTGCGCAGCGGTGTGCCGCGGTCCTTGCGGGCCAGTTCATGAAAATCGCGCAGGGTCAGCATGGGCCACAGACGCAACCTCGCGGGGCCGGGCCGGTCGGGCGGCACCCGCACGTGGTAGCGCAGTGTGGCCGCCTGATCCTCCCAGTGCAGGTACAGTTCGCGCGTCAGCCGCAGCGACTCGGCCACATATTCCCAGCGGGCAAAGAGTCCTTTCTCGAAGCGGGTCAACCGGGCCTGACCGGCCGGGTTCAACACTTCGCGGCCCTGGGGATCGCGGAACATCAGGCTCGTGAATTGCACCGTTGTCGGCTCGGCCGCGCCCGGACCGGGCCACACCACCTGCTCCAGCACCTGATTCAGGGTGACCACCCGGCCGACCGGGGGATGCGTGGCGGCGATAAACAACCCGTGATAGCGGCGGGTGTTGACCGCGGCCGGGGTGCCCATGGAATACGCCCCGGTGCCGTTGCTGAGCAGCCATTCCTGGGCCAGCGTGCTGGAGGCCGGATACGCGGGGGAAAAGTCCAGCCGGTGCGTCAGCCAGGCATGTTCCGGCACGGTGGCCCGGGGCGGCGGCGCGGCGGGTGGGGCGGCAGCGACGGTCGATGGAGCTTCGGCGGGCCTGGCAACGCCGGCGGGAGCTTGGCGAGCTGGACCCGACCGGGCCGCCGGTTGACGCGTGGCTGATTTGGGGCTCTTGGCCGCAGATCTTGGTTGGGCGGGCTTCTTACTCATGACTTAATACAAAAGGGTATGCCCTGGCGAGCGGGTTTTCGTCGCTATTTATCGACAAGTTCCGGTGGCAGGCGTGATTATGGCGGCTAGACGGCGCGCGGCTTGGATCCAAAGCGTATTCTCCCATGGCCGCCGGGCTGTGCCCGCCGCGGCTGTGGCCCACGCAAGACGCGAACCCCGGGAACCTTCAGCGCAGCTTGATCGTCGCCAAGGCGCAGGCCGCCAGAATGATGCTGATGATCCAGAAACGCACCACCACCTGGTTTTCCGTCCACCCCATCAGATGGAAATGGTGGTGAATGGGGGCGCACTTGAAAATGCGTTTGCCGCCGGTGGCTTTGAAGTAGCTGACCTGGAGAATCACCGACAAGGCCTCGGCCACAAATACGCCGCCGATGATCAGCAGCAGGAATTCCTGGCGGGTGACCACGGCGATGTAGCCGATCAGCCCGCCCAGGGGCAGGGAGCCCGTATCGCCCATGAATACCTGGGCCGGGTTGGCGTTATACCACAGAAAGGCCAGACAACTGCCCACCATGGCCCCGGCCACCACGGCCAGTTCATCCGCCAGCGGGATGTAGGGCACCAGCAGGAACTTGGCCCGCGTTTCGACCCCGGCGATCAGGGCCAGGATCATGAAGGCGAAGGCCACGATGGACATGATGCCGCTGGCCAGGCCGTCCATGCCGTCGGTCAGGTTCACCGCGTTGGAGGCCCCGGCGATAACGATGATCGAGAGGATGACGAAGGTCGCCGTGCCCAGCACGATCAGGTGGTCGGCCGGAACCCACGCGCCGTTGACGTACTGCCAGGTCTTCATGAAGGGCAGGTTCAGGGCGTGGCTCATCTCGTTGAAGTGCTCATAGCGTGGGTCCAGCTTGGTCGAACCATGGTGATGGATGAAGATGCCCAGGATCACCGCCAGACCCAGTTGGAAGACCAGCTTCTCCCAGAAATACAGCCCCTCGCGGCTGCCGGGCTTGCGCTTGGAGGCGGTGAGCTTGAGCCAGTCATCCACCGCGCCCAGCGCGGCCAGCCAGACCAGACAGATCAGGGCCATGAGCACATAAAAGCCATCCTGCGGGCGCAGTTCCCCCAGCAGCAGCGTGGTGATCAGGATGGATCCCGAAATGAGCACCCCGCCCATGGTGGGGGTGTTGGATTTGGCCTTGGTCAGCTCGTTGAGCTTGGCGTTGTAGAACTCGGGATGATCGCCGATCTTCAGACGCACCAGCCAGCGGATGGTACGCGGTGCCAGCACCATCACCAGCAGGAAGCTGACGATGATGGCGGCCACCGCCCGGAACTCGACATAACGCATGACGCGCAGGAAGGAGAACCCGTGCGCATCGAGGAAGTCGAAGTAATGATCGATCAGGACGTAAAGCATGGCAGGATTTCTGATCTCTGATTTCGGATCGATGATCTTAAGACCCACAGCCGCAGCCTGAGTCCGGTGCCGGGGGTAAGGCGGCTCAAGTCTTCGGCCTCACTTTCTTGCCGGCTCGGGACCGAAGGGCCGACACCCGACCCATTCACCGATCGTGCATCTTTTTCATCTCAACAATCAGGCGTTCCAGTTTCATACCCCGGGAGGCTTTGATCAACACGACATCACCGGGTTTCAGCAGGCCGGCAACGCGGGACGGCAGATCATCGGACCACTGGGCAAAGCTGCTCATCGCCTCACCCGGCCAGCCGCCGCGGGCCAGGGCTTCGGCGATGAACATCGCGAGCCGGCCAATCGTGATTACGTGGTCGACCTGGTCCGGCGGCTGTCGATACCGGCTGGCGATAGTGTCGCCGACCTGCCGGTGCAGGTCCGGAGCCTGGCTTCCCAGTTCGAGCATGTCGCCCAGGACCGCCACCCGGCGCCCGCCGGCCGCCGGCGGGGGAAAGCCGGCCAGCACCCCCAGGGCCTGGCGCATCGAGGCCGGGTTGGCGTTGTAAGCGTCGTCGATGAGGGTCAGCCCCGCTCCGGCCGGGCCCAGGTGCAGCACCTCCCCGCGATGCTCGGCCGGTCGGGCCGTACGCAGGGCAGTGGCGATAGCGGCATCTTCCATTCCCATCCAGCGTCCTACGGCCAAAGTGGCCAGGGCGTTCAGGGCGTTGTGCCGGCCTGGGAGCGGCACTTCGAATTTGGTGCCCTGCACCTGGAACGACCAGCCCCCATTCGCCGCGGACCCCAGCCCCCAGGCTTGCAGGGTGGCCTGCTCGTCACCGGGGGCGGCACCGTAGCGGATCAAACGCTCGCCGGGCTGGGGCTGATAGAGCGGCTGCACGTAAGGCCAGGCCTGCTCGGCGATTACCACCAGGGCCTCCGGCCGGCGCCAGGGCAGCATGGCCGCCTCCTCGCGCGCTACGCCGGCCAGATCACCGAAAAATTCCATGTGCTCCTCGCCAATGGAAGTCAACACCACGGCATCGGGCCGGACAATCGCTCCCAACGCCGCCAGTTCCCCGGGATGGTTGGTCCCCGTTTCCACCACCACGAAGTTATCCATCTCGCCCGCCGCCAAGAGCGTCAGGGGCACCCCGATGTGATTGTTGAAGCTCTTGGGGCTCTGGGTGCCGCGGAATCGGGACGAAAGCACGGTGTGTATCAGATGGCGGGTGGTGGTCTTGCCGTTGGAGCCGGTAATGGCAATCACCTTGCACCCGCGGTCGTGCAGGTGATCGCGGTAGGCGGCGCCCAGCCGCTGCAAGGCGGCCAGGGTATCGGGAACCAGCAGAATGGGCAGGCGCGTGCGTGCAAGCGAGGTTTGGGGGGAGGGCACCGGTGGCATGCCCACCAGGGGTTGGCCCGCGCCGCCCGAGGCCGCAGCGGGAGGGTGGGGCAAGCGCCGCGGATCCACCTCTTGGACCGGACGGAGCGGTGCTTTGGTTTCATCCGCCACGATCAGCAGTCCGGCCTTCTGCGCGGCTTGGGCCAGGAAATCGTGCCCGTCGAAATGCTCGCCCTTGAGGGCCAGGAACACCTGTCCGGGGCTGATCGCCCGCGAATCAATGGACAGTCCCTGCAGGGCGCCTGCCTCGGCGGCAGGGGGGACCAGCCAGCGGCCGGCGGTCACGGCCTGAAGATGGGTGGTGCTCCAGAAACTCATGCCGGGGGCCTCCACCGCGCCAGAGCGCGGGCCGCCTCTTCACGGTCATCGAAATGCCGCTTGGTGGTGCCCATGATCTAGTAGTCGTCGTGGCC
>JAJXSS010000352.1 GCA_021784455.1 Planctomycetota bacterium | reverse complement strand
CAGGATGCCCATGACGACGCTCAGCAACAATGTGGCCAACAGAGGATCCACCGCACCGCAACCATACCGCCGCTGCGGCACACTCACAAGGCGGCACATCCCCGCCGCCGCGCGCACGCTCAGCGCGGCCCCCCGCCGGCCGGTATTTCCATGAACTCACAGCGCGGTCGGGTCTGAAGTGTGACCTGCCCGGGCCGGTGGGTTGATGGAGCGCGAGTACCCCATGCTGGGGTTCCGCGCCGAGCGCGCAGCCACGCGGGCACCGTTGCGCGGCGCCTCCGTGGGCGCCGGCGGGTCGGTGCGCTCCACCGAACGGGCCTGCCAGCCCTTTTCGCTCTGGATCAACTCGTAATCCACCGACTCGCCATCCTTCAGCGAACGAAAACCGTCGCCTTGGATCTGCGTATAGTGGACGAACACGTCCTGACCCGCCGGACCGATTATGAAGCCGTAGCCCTTCTTGGGATCAAACCATTTCACCTGGCCACGCGTTGGCATGACATCATCTCCAGTATGTCCGAATATTCCGATACGCTCAGAATCGACCGGCGCCAATCCGCTCTTGAATGGGGCAACCCGGAGGGGAATCAGACGCCGCACCTGACCTTGCGCCCGCAAAGGTAGAGGTCAGCCGCCAAGGCGGGTAGTTGTCCAGCCCCACGCAGCGGCCCACGACGTCCACAAAATCAGGATGTGCCCACAACACTGACATATCCCCGGCGGCCGAATTGCCCGCGTGTACTTACACGCCGTGGCCGCCACCTGTTAATTGCCGTACTCCACTGACCCTGAGTGTAGCTTGCCGTCCGATGCAAGAAAAGGGAAAACCCGTGTTGTCACAAAAACGATACACAACCCCACACCGCCCTGATGCCAACCGGGGGCGGGTGCCTGCATGCCGGACCAAAAGATCAATAGGACAACACATACCGTTGGGCTTTCCCTGATTTCATCTGCCACGGGGAACCGATGGGGCCTAAGCCGACTCATCGCCCGCCCTGGTTGATGCCCCCCGCGAACCGCTGCGGCGCCGATCCGCTGGGCCGCTCCGCCATCCCCTTCTACGCTCACCCGATCTGCATGGTTCAGCCCCCCGACCCATACCTTGCCGCCCGGGCGGCAAGGTATGCTGTGGCCCGGATGATGACCACCCCCCCCGGTATCCTGTTTACGGCCTTCGAAGTCAGCGGCGATGAGCACGCGGCGCCCGTCATCGACGAGCTGCGCCGCCGCCGGCCCGATCTGCCGATCTTCGCCCTGGGCGGCCCGGCCATGCGCGCCGCCGGGGCCCAGGTCATCGAAGAAACCACCCACAAGGCCGCCATGCTGGCCCATGCGGCCGGACAGATCTGGGAGCACCGGCGGCGCCTGGCCCGCCTCCAACGCTGGCTGGCCGACAAGCCCCTGGCCGCCCTGGTACCGGTGGACAGTCCGGCCGCCAACTGGTCGATCTGCAAACTCATTCGCCGTCGCCAGCCCGCCACGCGCATCGTGCATCTGGTGGCGCCGCAGATCTGGGCCTGGGCCTCCTGGCGCATCGGGCGCATGAAACGCCTGTCCGACCACGTGCTGTGCCTGCTGCCGTTCGAAGAAAGCTGGTTCCACCAGCGCGGCGTGCCGGCGACGTTCGTGGGTCACCCGGCCTTTGACGCCCAGACGCTGGCCCGGGCCCGCGGCCAGCACCTGGACCACCCACCGGCCGGTTCCCCGCGTCTGGTATTGCTGCCGGGCTCGCGCATGTCTGAGATCAAGGCCAACGCGCCCACCATGCTGGCCGCGTGGCGGCAGTTGCGCACGCGGCACGGCACGCTGGCGACGGTCGCCGCGCTGCGGGACCCCGCCGGGGCCGACCTGTTCCAGGCGGTGGCCCGGCGCTGCGGTATCGACCCGGCCCAGACTGGCATCAGCGTCCGTTCGGGCGTCACGGATGCCGCCCTGGAATGGGGCCAGGTCGTGCTGGCCGTGTCAGGGACGGTGACCCTGCATGTAGCCGCCCACGCCCGCCCGCTGGTGACCCTGTACAACGTGCCGCGCTGGCAGTGGGAACTGGTGGGCCGGTGGGTCGTCGGCACGCGCACCTTCACGCTGCCCAACCTCATCGGCCGGGGCTTGGATCTGTCTCCGGCGGTGCCCGAGTTTGTCCCGCATTTTGGGGCTGTGGCCCCCATCGTGACCGCGGTGCAGCGTCTGCTGGATGAGCCGCAAGCCCGGCAACCGCAGTTGGATCTGTTCGGCCGGATCGACCAGGCCTTCGCCGGCAGGTCCTACGCGGCGGCCGCCGCCCAACGCCTGCTCGCGCTGCTGGCGGCGCCACGCTGATCGCACGGCTCGGCACCAGCCCCCCTGCGACCGCGGCAACCGCATGCCGGCGCCCTCTTTACTAAATGCAGCGGAGGCGACCCGCTGGTCGCCTCCGCTGTTGTGCTGTTCCGTGGCGTTTAAGACAACCGATGGGTGGGAGCCGGTGTCACTTCAGGATCGAAGCAAGCGATCCGACGTTCCCCAAGTGAGCGGGATACATCCCGCTCAACGATGCGTCCGAGTCAAGTGGGAGGTGAGATTCATTCACCGGCCGGTCCCACAGACCGGCCAGTCAATTCCTTACTTCTTCGCTTTCTTCTTGGTGGCTTTCTTCTTCGTCGCTTTCTTCTTTGCTGCTTTCTTCGCCATAGTAGAGTCCTTTCCGGTTAAGACGCACACGGAGCACAATCCAGACTTTACCGAGATCGGCAAAACGCTGTCAATGGATTTATGCTTTCCGGCGGAAAAAACCAAAAATCTTTCTGCGCAGGTCGGAACGCCCTTCCGGCGCCTCAGTTTGCATCCCAGCGCTCGCCGCGCGCCCGTTTCTGGGCGGCGCGATGCTCTTTCGCCTGGCGCCGGCGGCGCCGCGCCCCCGCCGTCGGACGCGTGGCGCGACGCGGACGCGGCGGCGTCAGGGCCGCCAGCAGCAACCCGCGCAGACGTTGTACGCAGGCCTGGCGGTTGGTGTGCTGCGAGCGCGTGGCCTCGTGCGTCAGGAGCAGTTCATCCTGGGCCGTGAGCCAGGGACGCCCCAGTTGCCGCAGCCGGGCCGTCGCCGATGGACCCAGCACCGGCTCCAGATCCTTCACCGCCACGCGCATCTGGACCTTCGTCGACAGCTTGTTGACCCCCTGCCCCCCGGGGCCGCCGCTGCGCGCGAAGGTGAAGTGCAACACCGCCAGGGGCAGCACACGCCCGCCTTTCAGGGGCAGGCCCTGCACATCACCATCGCCCAGCGATTCGCCCATCGAGAAATCCTTTGCGCCCCTGGCCTTGTCTTGAGGCTCCAGACCGGGCCGTGCGGAGGACGTGCCATGGCACGCCTCTTCCCCTTTCTCCTCTCCCCGCCCCCGCTAACCGGGAGCGGGTTTGCCGGCCGGCCTACTCCGCCAGCACCACCACATCCGCCGGATCGAACGTCACCCGCACGTCGCCCTCGTCGCCAACCAGATGCGGGTTGAGTTCAAAGACCTTCATGGCCACATCGCCGGCTAGACGGATCTCGTGCTGGGCCATCTCCCCCAGATAGGTCAGGCTCTGCCGGCGCCCCGCCAGCACATTGCCGCCCGCCGAGGCCGCCGACCCGTTGACCACCAGCCGCAGGGCTTCCGGCCGGATCGAGCACGTCACCTTCCGGCCCACCGTGAGCCCTTCGCCGACCCCCCGCGCCTGCAGGGGCCCGGCCGGGGTTTCCAGCCGCAATTCATCCCCGGCCACCCCCGCCACCGTGGCAGGCAGAAAGTTCGTCTCACCCAGGAAATCGGCCACGAACCGGCTGCCCGGGCGGCGATACAAATCCCCCGGCAGCCCCACCTGCACCACCCGCCCCTCCCGCAGGACGGCCATCCGGTCGGCCATGGACAAGGCCTCCTTCTGGTCGTGCGTGACGTACACCGTTGTGATCTTGGCCTGCTGGCAGATGCTGCGGATCTGCCCGCGCATCTCGAGACGCAGGCGCGCATCCAGATTGGACAGCGGCTCATCCAGGAGCAGCAGGTCCGGCCGGATCACCAGGGCCCTCGCCAGGGCCACCCGCTGCTGCTGCCCGCCGGAAAGCTCGTTGGGCTTGCGCGCCGCGTAACGGCCCATCTGCACCAGTTCCAGGGCTTCGCCCACCCGACGCGCCTTTTCCAGCGCCGGCACGTGCCGCACTTCCAGGCCAAAGGCCACGTTCTGGGCCACCGTCATGTGCGGCCAGAGGGCATAACTCTGGAAGCACATGCCGGTGTTGCGTTGTTCTGCGGGCAGATGCGTCACCTCACGCTCCCCGAAATGGATGGCGCCCCGGGTCGGGTCGGTGAATCCGGCCAGCATGCGCAGCAGCGTGGTCTTGCCGCAGCCTGACGGGCCCAGCAGAAAAAACAGAGCCCCGGCCGGAATTTCCAGGTCCACACCGTCCACGGCCACCGTGGATCCGAAATGCTTGGACAGGCTGGTAATTCGGACGGGCAGCATGGGTAGCCCCTAATCTACCCGAAAACCTCGTCGCTTCCATCCGCTGTGCCCCTCGGCAACGTGATCCTGGCTGATCTCTCCGGCCAACCCGCGGGCGCCTGCCCTACCTGGCCAAACCTTCCTCTTCCAGGGTCCTTTTGATCGCCACCTCCGCCAGATGCACCGTGGCCTTGTCCATCGCGTCCAGGGCCTGGTGCAGCGCCTGCGGATCAGGCGCCGCCGCATCCACCATTGCCTGCACCGCCATCAGCTTGGTATTGATTTCCGCCCGATAGGCCGGCTCCAAGGCATCCCCCACGCGCTCGAGCTGGCGGGCGATATTGCGCATGTCCAGCCGGGCCTGGTTCCGCAGGTCGATCAGACGATGGGCGGTCATGTCCTGGCGGGCATGGGCGAAACTCTCGCTCTCGATCCGCTCGATCTCGTCCCGCGTCAGCCCATGATTGGGCACGACCTGGACGCCCGCCGCCTTGCCCGAACGCTCCTCCAGAGCCGACACATTCAGGATCCCGTTGGCATCCAC
>JAJXSS010000351.1 GCA_021784455.1 Planctomycetota bacterium | reverse complement strand
CGGCGCATAGCCAGCCGCTGCACATCGACAACCTGGGCCCCATGTCCCCGGCGGATCTACTCCCCAAGCTGCCGGATCCCGAACAGCTGAAGCCGTACCTGGCCATGCTGCGCAAGATCCTGCGCATGCTGCGCGGGGAAGATGACGGGGAAGGATGGAGAGATCCCGATGGCGAATGAGTCCCTAGGCTTTGCGCTGCGGGTCACCGTCACGCTGGTACTGATCGGGCTGCTGCTGCGCTTTCCGAATGCGACGGGCCCGGCAGATCATCACCCGTGGGCCTGGTTCGCATTCGGAATTGCATATGGCTGGGTAGTCTTCGGCATGCAGGGAAGGGGGGACTAATGCCAGGCGTCACCGTCCCCCGTGGCGATATCACCGCCGAAGATCTGCAGCTGCAGCTGGACGAAGTGGACGCCGGCCGCCGCATCGTGATCACCGTTCACAACCAGGACCACCGGATCCATGACGTAGCCCTGGTCCTGCACCGCAACAAAGCCTTCAGCGCCCCCTGGTACATGGCCGAGTGGCGCCTAGACCCGAAAGCCTTACCCGCCCAGGTGGTCATGAACATTGCCGCCGCGGTGGGGAATTTCGTATGCGACCGCAACCGAGAATGAACCATGCGGAAGGCAGCAACGCCGGCCCTAGAAGCAATGGGCAGGTTTCTGCAGGGCTATCCCTGGGGGCATTTTCTTACGCTGACATTCCGGCCGCCCAGGTCACGCAGGCCACCCGATCCAGTCCACGGCGAACCGTGGGGGAGATTCACACCGAGACACGATCCACGCCAACCCGTCAGCATGCCCTACGCCATGCGGAACTGGTGGCGGTTCCTGAACCAGATCGAACAAGACGCCGGCGCCCGGCTGTTCTGGTTCTACGGCATCGAATACGGGGAGAAATTCGGACGCTTGCACATTCATGCCCTGACCGGCAACACGGACCCCATACCAGAAATGATATTAGGGGAACGGTGGAAAGCGGGCTGGGCCCGGTGTGAAGTGTACGATCCGAACCAGGGCGCCGCGGGCTATGTGGCCAAGTACATGACCAAGGATCTGGCCGAGTGGGATATATCGGACAGCGCCGAACAGGCCCGCGCATTCTATCGCTTCCGGGCAAAGGACCGCCTGGTGGTGAAGCAACTGACGCGCACCGCCCAGGCGCGGCTGGCAGCACAAGACCGGGCACGACGGACGGCAGGGCACCCCGCGCCTGCCATACAACTTCACTTCGGAGAGACAGAGTCATGACCCAGGATCAGAAATCCGTGCCGGTGGATCCGTTCACCCGGCCGGTGGAACCCGACCAGCGGGCCCCGCTGTTGGACCGTGACGTGCTGAAGGTGCCCCAGATCGTGCAGTATCGGGGCCCCCGCCGGATCACCTACACCAAGGACGGCCAGGAACAGCACACCACAAAGCACTACTTCGCCAGCCAGGCCGGCCGTGGCCCGTGGTTCTCGCTGTGGGCAAGTGCCGACCTGGACAGCCAGCTGCGGCAGCTGCGCACCGGCGCCCTGTTCAAGATCCGCTATGTGGGGAATGTGGATCAGGGGGACGGCACGACGCGGCACACGTTCGACGTGCGCACCACGACGGCCACCCCGCAGCAGATTGACACGCTGCGGAACATGCCCGAGTGGAAAGACGCGGAACTGTCGCTGCTGAACGCCATCGCCCAGGCCAAGGCCACCGAGGAACACCGGCGCGACGAACGCCGGCAGGCGGCAGAGGCGCGGGGAGAGGAACCGCCCCCGCCGGACGACGAAGACCAGCCGCCCTTCTGATCGTTCACCCTTCACCGGATCATGCCAACATGAAAAAGCTGATACTGCAGCCGAACGAACAGCCACCCGCGGAAGGCGCGGACCTACTGCCCGGCACCGCCATGGCGGGGGACCGGGTGGCCTATCGGGACGCGCAGATGATGCTGGACGGATTCGTGATCGCCCAGGTACAGGACATGTCCCTGGTGGCCGTGCTCAACGTCACGTCCATGGTGCCGCTGCAGACCGCGCAGCTGGTGGTCTTGGAACGCAGCGCCCTGGTGCGCAGCGTCCGGCTGCAGTAATCACGGGATCGGACAGTAGAGCGGGGGCCCTGGGAACGGGGCCCCCGCTTTATTTTGGCCACCGGGCAAGAAATGGGGGCCAGGCCGGGAAAATATCCCCCCAAAAATCGGGCTAAATAACTGCCCCTTGCGCACATACGGCATGCCTTTTTACCCTGGATCCATGGCGAACGGGAAACCAGGGCGGCCGCCCAAGGTCAATCCGCTGCCGGCGGACGGGTTCGACACCGCCTACAGCCGGCTGCAGGGAGTGCTGCAGCAGATCGGCGCAAACACGGGGGAATTCGTGGTGCGCCTGTCACGCATGGAACAGGGGCGCCTCTGCTACCTGGGCCCTGTCACCTTGAGTGCGGACCTGCTGGACGTCGTGCGCACCGAGTACGGGGGTGGGGACTATCAGGCGGCCGTGGTGGGGCCGGACAACAAGATCCAGGCCAACCTGGGCTTTCGGATCGGCGGCCCCATGCGCTACGGATCAGCGCCCGCAGCTGCGGAGCATGCCGCGGCGCCGGATCCGGTGCTGGCCCTGCTGGAACGGGTGCTGCTGAAGTTGGACCAGCGGCAGCCGGCGGTGGATCCCGTCGAAACGTTTTCTAAGATGGCGAAGGCGGTACGGGATATCATGCCGGCGCCGGCCGCGCCCCAGCCCACGGGGACGCTGCTGCAGGAAATGATGGCGCTAATGGAATTCCAGGACACCATGCGCGAACGCCTGGCGCCGAGTGGCAGCGACGAAACCCCCTGGCGCCTGATCCTGAACGAAGGGGTTCGCCCCACCCTTGAACTGATCCGCGCCAACATGCGCAACGAACGTGCCCAGGGCCGGCCGGAAGCGCCGGCCCCTGCGGCGGCAGAGCATGCCGTCATGCCGGCCGCCGCGGCGGCAGAGCATGCCGCGGCCCCGGCCGCCCCCCAGGTGCCGCGCCTGGTGGACCAGGTGCCGCCGAATGCGGACCCGATTGTACAGCTGGTGGCGGACATTCCGATGTTCGCCCGCAAGTGGCTGGGGAACGCGGCGGCCACCGCCCAGGATCCGGCCCAGGTGGCGGACCAGATCCTAGGATTTCTGACCGACGATCAATACGACCTGATTGCCGATCAGGTGGAGCGGCCGGAGTTTCCGCAGATCTTCGCCAGCAGCCTGGCGGCCTGGCGGCCCCATGTCGCCTGGTTCACGCAGCTGTCTGCTGCTATCCGTGCGAACATCGCACAAGCTGACTCCGAAGGGCCTGCCGATGTTGAGAGTGGGGAAGGGCAGCCCACGGGTAGCAGCAAGACCGCATGACGTACACGACCGGAGCGGCCCAGCCTAGCCGAACCGTGGTCATGGCGGGATTCGATGCCCCGACCAGGGCCACGGCCACGTCCACCATGGCGAAGATGGCCAAGGACGTGCGGGCATCGCTGCCGGCGCCAATCGTGTGGGAGAATGCGCGGAAGATCACCGCGGCTGTGCCGCAGCGGGACGAACTGGCGCAGGCGCTCGCCATCCGGCAATGGGTCCAGACCCGCTTTCATTTCTGGCGGGATCCGGTGGACACGCAGCTGCTGACGGTGCCGGAGTACATGCTCAACTGGTGGCAACACCACGGCTATCTGCCGGGGGATTGTGCCGACGCGGCCGAACTCACCGCCGCGCTGTGCATGGCCATCGGCATGCCCTGCAGCCTGGTGGCGGTAGCCTTCAACAGCCCGCTGGCGCCATTCTCGCACGTCTTCACGATTGCGACGGCCCGCACACCGAAGGGGATCGCCAAGGTGGAAATGGACGTGACCCGCCCGGCTGGTGTGGCGCGGGCCCGCTTTTCCAGGTTTCGACGCCTGGATATTTAGAGGGGGACACTGTGCCGTATGTCAGCGGGGGCAGTAGCCCAGGAATGGGATCAGGGGTGCCCGGCATGCCGCGGCGCATCGGCAGGGGCTACACGAACGCCGGACGGCCGCGCATGCGGCGGGGTGGGTTCATGGGGCTGGCTGGCTGGACGATGGACACGAAGACCTGGCCGAAACTGGGGGCCGGCACCGCCAATGTTGGCGACACGATTACCCTAGGATCACCCTGGGGGGACCATGTGACGGGAGTGCTGCAGAATCTACAGCTGAACCCTACGACGGTAGTAGCAGCGATCCCGTATAACAGCGTCAGCGGCAACTATGCCGCCACGGACCCCTTTGTCGGCAAGGGGTTTTATCTGACGCTGTGGGGCCAGGTGGTCAGTCTGCAGGCCGGCCGTGCCTTTGAGACAAACGACCCGAACGGCCCGCTGGTGGGGCCCTATGTGCCACCCGCGCCGGATATCATGGTCCCAACGGCCACGGGAGCGGCACCGGCGGCCTCACAGATCCCCACGGGGGGTGTGACCAGCCTGGGCGGCAAGACGCTGACCACCACCACGACGCCGGAACAATTCCAGGCCGCACAGTCGGCCTTCCAGGCGGCTACGACCGCACCACCGGCCACGGCACAGCCGGCGGTAAAGACGGTGGCTGCGCAGCAGCAGCCGGCCACGACAATCCCCGAACCTCCGCCGGCGGTGCTGACGGTGCCGGCGGATCAAAGCGCCGGCCCATTGGCGCCACCCGCTGCGGCAGCGCCGGCGGCCCCGGCAGCGCCGGCAGCGCCGGCCACACCGGCCATGGCACCCGCGGTGCAGACCGTGGCCACGGGTGGCGGGGACACCACGATTCCCGATCTCACGGGAACCACCACCACGACGCCGGCGCCTGGGGCGCCCACGTCTTCCGCCAGCGGCATGCTGGCCACGATCACGCAAACGGTGAAGGACCACCCCGTAGCCGCCGGCGCGGGGGCGCTGTTCTTGGCCTGGCTGATCTTTGGGGGGCACAACAGGTGAACATGCAACGGCAGCGCACCACAGCCCGCCCCGTCATGCGGCGCGGGCTCACGCAGGACCGGGCCACGCAGCTGGGGTTCGTCCCCAT
>JAJXSS010000350.1 GCA_021784455.1 Planctomycetota bacterium | reverse complement strand
GCATCCACCAGAAACTCCACCTGGATCTTGGGCAACCCGGCCGGCATGGGCGGAATGCCCTTGAGCTCAAACTGACCCAGTGAACGGCAATCCTGCACCAACTCACGCTCCCCTTGCAGGACGTGAATCTTCACCGAAGTCTGCCCGTCCACGTAAGTTGTGAACTTTTCCGTAGCCCGGGCCGGGATCGTGCTGTTGGCCATGATCAGCTTGGCCACCGCCCCGCCCAGGGTCTCGATGCCCAGCGACAGCGGAATCACATCCAGAAGCAGCAGGTCCCGGTTGAGCCCCGCCAGAATCGAGGCCTGCACCGCCGCCCCCAGGGCCACCACCTCATCGGGGTTCAAGGCCGTGTAAGGCTCGGTCCCGAAAAACGCCTGCACCCGCCGGCGCACCAGAGGTATGCGCGTCGATCCGCCCACCAGCACCACCCGCTCGATGTCCTTGGGCGCCAGGTGGGCCGCGGCCAGGGCCCGCCGGCAACAGGCCATGGCCTTCTCTAACCAGGGCTCGATCATCTTCTCCAATTCCGCCCTCATCAGGGTCCGCCGGTACACCCGCCCCGCCCCCAGATCCACTTCGATGGGGGCACTGGCCTGCTCCGACAGGCGGATTTTGGCCGCCTCGGCGAAATTGCGGAAAGCCTGCCGCGTCGAGGGCGGGAACTCGATGCCCGCCCCGAACTGGGCCCGGATCTCCCCCTGGATCAGTTCCACCAGCATGCGGTCTACATCGTCGCCGCCCAGGTGGGTGTCCCCGGCCGTGCCCAGCACCTGGTCCACCAGGCCCGCCTCGGTGCTCTGCAGACGCAGGATGGAGAAGTCGAACGTGCCACCCCCCAGGTCGAACACCGCCACCACACTGTCCTGGTGGCGCATCCCCAGGTTGTAGGCCAGGCTGGCGGCGGTGGGTTCGTTGACCAGGCGCAGCACCTCCAGCCCGGCCAGACGCCCCGCATCGCGCGTGGCCTGGCGCTGGGCGTCGTCGAAATACGCCGGCACGGTGATGACCGCCCGGCGCACCGGTGCTCCGAAATGGCGCTCGGCCCGCTGCTTGAGCTCGGCCAGAATAATGGCGCTGATTTCCGGCGGCGAATAAATGCGCGGGCCCACCTGCACCCGGGCCGTATCCTGCGCCCCACCCACCACCGGGTAGGGCAGATAGGGCAGCTCGGGGCGGGCATCCTCCAGCCCCCGGCCCATCAGACGCTTGATCGAAAATACCGTTTCCCGCGGGAATTCCACCGCGTGCGTCCGGGCAGGGGCCCCCACCGCCAGCACCTGGCCCGTGACCGCATCAAAGCGCACCACGGAGGGGCACAGGTTCTCTCCTGCCGCATCGGGGAGGATGCGCGGGCCGGTGGCATCGCACCAGGCCACCAGACTGTTGGTGGTCCCCAGATCAATGCCCACGATCGGATCGCCGGCCGGAACCCGCCCGCCCGACTTGTCAGAGCGCCCGGGCTCCCTAGGATGTTGCGTGTCAATCATGCGTAGCAAGTTTAGGGGTTGCCGCACGGTCTGCAAAGAGGACGGCCATTGAGCCAGCAGGGCGCATTTCGCATCACCATCGAGCGGACCTTCTCCGCCCGCCACGCCATCCGCCTGCCGCGGAACCGCCTGGAGCCCCTGCACGCCCACCGCTGGCGGGTCTGGGTCTGCGTCCGCGCCCGCAAACTGGACCGCATCGAAACCGTCATGGACTTTCACCTCCTGCAGGGGCTTCTCGATGAGGTGCTCCAGCCCTGGCGCGGCCGGACTCTGAACCGCGTGGCCCCCTTCGCCGATGCCCGCGGCCGACTGGCCATCAGCCCCACCGCCGAACAGGTCGCCCGCCAGATCGGCTGCGGCATCCGAAAACGCGTGCCCCGCGGCGTCCAACTGCACAGCGTGACCGTGGAGGAGGAAAAGGGCTGCGTGGCCTGCTGGCAGGTTTAGTGCCGGCGTGCCGGCGCGCATCCGGACTGCGCCATGGTCTCGTCAGGACGCCAGCTTGCGCCCGGGGTGCTCCGGTGGGACGGCCAGGAAATCGGCCAGGGACACCGGCTCGTCAAAGGCCACCCCCACCTCGTGCACCTTGCCTTCGATATGCCGGCAATGGGCCACCCGTCCCGAGATCAGGACGGCCTTCTTCTGGCGATTAGCCAGGGCCACCATGACCAGCGACCCTTTATGCACGAACCGCCCATGGACGAAACCCAGGCCGTGCGCACTGATGTTGCGGGCCAGCACACGATAGAAGCTGCGCGTGCCGCCGGGATGATGCAGTTCCACCAGAATATCCGCGGAACAGCGGGCCCGGGCCCGCATCCCCGTACGCCGGTCCTGGGGCGTGCGGGCCGGGGTGCTGTTGTTTTCCATGCGTGCCATCAGCCCCCGCCACTCATCCTGGCTGATGCGTAACGTTTCAATGCCGCGCTCTCCGGGCTGGCTGCGCAAAGGTCCCTCCCCTGACTGAATCGGGCGTGGGTAATCCCAGAGATTATCGGCCGAAAACCCCCTTCCCTTAAGCCTGCGGCCGCCCGGCCCGGGGCCCGCGTCCTGCAAAATCTCCGGGCCGTGGCGATTAGTCGTGCCGGACTTCGCCTTCCGACGTCGTCAACGAGCCCACTTCGATATCCATCTCCTCGCGGCGCTGAATCTTGTCCACCTGGCCGTCGCGGATCCACAGCACGCGATCCGAGTTGGCCAGCATCTTGTGATCGTGCGTGGCCGTGATCACCGTCACCCCCTTGGTCACCGACAGTTCCTTGAGCAGGGCGATGATGTCCGAGCCGGTCTTGAAGTCCAGGTTGGCCGTGGGCTCGTCGGCCAGGATGATGGCCGGGTCGTTGACCAGGGCCCGGGCAATGGCCACGCGCTGCTGCTGCCCGCCGGAAAGTTCATCCGGCCGGTGGTCCAGGCGGTGGCCCAGACCCACCATCTCCAGCACGCCCGTGGCCGCCGCTTCCGCCTCGTGCTCGCTGGCCCCGGCAAACACCCGCGGCAGGGCCACGTTGCGCAGCGCTGTCAGCGACGGCACCAGGTTGTAGGCCTGGAAGATGTAGCCGATGTAGGCGCAGCGCACATAGGCCAACTGCCGGCTGGACAGCTCGGTCAGGTCCAGCGGCCCGATCTTGACCGTGCCCGTGGTCGGGTGGTCCAGAGCCCCGATGATGTTGAACAGCGTGCTCTTGCCCGAGCCCGAGGGCCCCATGATGGACAGGTACTCGCTGCGGTACACATCCAGAGCGATGTCCTTCAGCGCGTACACCGTCTCGCGGCGCAGGTTGTACACCTTGGACACTTCCCGCACGGTGATCAGCACGTCGCCTTTCTTAATGTTGTCCGTCGTATCAGTCATGGCGCATCGCTCAGTGGATTATTTGGTGAACGGATCAACCAGTCAGCCAATCAACCCCTCTTTAAAACGGCAGCTTGAACACCGCCTTGGACAGGAAGGTGAATCCTACGCCCATGGTGGCGATCAGGCCCATGCCGCAGAAGAACCCCGCGGTAATCACCGGGATGTACTGCCGCCAGGTCAGCCCCATCTTTTTCTGGAAATAGAATCGCCCCAGAAGCGCCCCGGCAAACTGCAGCACCAGCGACGTGGGATCCGCCTGGCCAATGCCGCGGATCAGCCCGTAGATGAAGAACGTGGGGGAACCCAGCCAGGTCAGGGCCGAAAACGCCGCCGTCCCGATGCCAAAACCCATCAGCAGGTAGGTGGGGTTGAAGGCCCGTTCGAAGATCGAGTATCCCCCCAGGGTGGACGAATAGATGATGGAATTATTCTCGGCGGTCAGTTCCCACATGGTCTGCGCATAGGGATAGGCCGGGCCGGGAATGGGCCCCAGACTCCAGATGAACTCGGCGAACAGCAGGCTGCTGACCAGGATGATGGGCGTCAGCACGATCTCCGACTTCCAGATGGACCAGAAGCGCGTGCCCGTCAGTTCGCACTGGCGGTAAAAGACCGTCATCGCCCCGTAATTGTTCAAGGGTACGGGCAGGAACCAGACCGCCACCCCGTGATAGCCCGAGAGGATGAAGGTGGCCTCACGCACAAACGGAATGGCCACCACCTGGCCTGCGATGCCCTCCAGGCGCGCGGTGGCATAGCTGATCAGCGGCGTGTACATGAAGCCGTAGAAGAGCATCACCAGCAGAACCCCGTACTCGTGCCAGCCCACCAGCGACATCGAAACGCAAATGTACAGCGACGTAGTGCACAGATAGCTGGCGATCACCAGGGGCACCTTGATGTCCCCCCGGCCGGAGGGGGGCTTGCCCGACTCATCCTCGGCCAGCCCCTGGGCCCGGCGCTGGGCCTTGTATTTCCTCAGGCTCCACAGCCCACGGGCCACCGCCAACAGGCCCACCACCGCCACCGACAGGGATACGCCGATGCCAAAGCTGAAGTAAAAATCGATGGTGTTCTTGAACTGCGTGACGATCAGGTTGTCGCCGGGCTTCCACGAGTTGAGGATGTGGAACTGGTACAGGATAGGGTTCAGGACGAAGGTGATGACCAGCCCCACGAACGAGCCCACCATGGCGAACCAGGGCAACACCATGCCGATGAACAGGTTGCTCAGGTCAAAGGACAGGCCCGTGGGCACGGCATGCAGGTAATCGCCGGTCTTGGCGGTGAAATCCACCCAGGGAATGGGGAAGATCTGGATCGGCGTGTTGACCAGGGCCCCGGTGATGGTGGGCAGGCCCAGGTACACCAGCCCAAACAAAAGCCCGATCACGCTGCCGATGGAGAACACCCGCCAGCGCCAGGAGGCGGGCTTCTGATCCTCGGAGGTTTCCTCTTCCTCTTCGCTTTCAACCGCGCCCTTCTGGGACTCCTCTTCCTGTTCCTCCGACAGGGCCAGGATGCCCTGGGCCCCGATGGGCGCCATGGGGAACGGCAGCCGCTCGACATCGTTGGCCAGACGGAACAGGCCATAGCCCAGCACCATGTTGTCCACGCGGCTCATAATGGTGGAAAAGGCGATCAGGCCCAGGGCCGGCAGCCATTCCGGACGGAACAG
>JAJXSS010000349.1 GCA_021784455.1 Planctomycetota bacterium | reverse complement strand
GCCTTCCACGATGACCGCCCCGACGCCCCGCAGTTGATCCCCTTCGTGGAAAAGTCCCTGGCCGAGTATTTCAGCTCCTTCATCACCAACGGTGGCGGCTGCCACGAGGGCACCGGCTACTGGAACTACGGGATGAACTACGCCATGCGCTACGTGCTGAGCTGGGAGAACGCCACCGGCCAGGCCCACCCGGCGCTGAAGATCAAGGAAATCGGCCGGTCCCTCGACTTCCCCGTGGACTTCACCGGCCTTTCCTTCGGCGATAACGACGGCTGGCATCCCTCCTGCTTCTATTTCCGTCTGGCCGATCGCCTGCACCGCCAACCCGCGGCCCTGCGGGCGGGGGCCTATCTCCGGCAGCACCCCGAGCGGCCCATCCCCCGCACCCACCCGGCCACGGCCAACGGCGACCTGCTCTACGCCGCCGACGTGATGCCCACGGACCAGGAGCTGCAGGGGCTCGCAGCGTCTCACCGCCGGAAAAAGGTCCCCGTCGCCCGGGTCTATCCGGGCATGGACTGGGCCGCCCTGGCCGATGATGACGCCTTTCCCACTCTGCGCATGTCCATCCGCGGCGGCTCGGCCAAAGTCGCCGGTCACGGCATGGTCGACCTCCTGAGCTTCCACTGCCGCGTCAACGACGCACTGATGATCACCGATCAGAAGGACACCGGCTACCTCACCACCACCTTCGGCCGCCGCGGTACCGAGATCTACCCCCGCAGCGCCGAGGGCAAGAGCACCCTGTTCGTCGAGGGCCTGGGGCCGGCCCGGGATGCCACCTGCGATAAGACCGAGCTGGTCAAGGGCCCGGGCCTTTCCGGCGTCCGCATCGACGCCACCCACGTTTACCTGCAGCGCATGCCCGCCCGTTTTATCGGCCGCTTGTTCCTCCTGGTGGATAACGCCTACTGGCTCGTGATTGACCACGTGCTGAGCAACAACCAGGCCGTGGAACTCGGTGTCGAATCCCGCTTCCACACCTATGCCCGCTATCGCCTGGGCCGCAACCACATCGCCCTCAGCAGCGGTCCCGAGCACCTGCAGATGACCTTCGCCGCCCTGCAGCCGGGCGTCATGCAACTGTCCCGCGGGATGCCGCCTCTGCCCAAGGGCCAGCAAACCACGATCTTCCGCTGGATGGGGCGCGATCGCATGCCCGACAACCTCCACGTGGTGGCCCTGAATCCCGGCCGCCAGAATCTCGGCCTGACCCTCAGCCCGCAGCGCGGGGGGACCTACTGCATCGAGGTGACCCGGCGCGGCTGCCCCACACGCCGCATCCGGGTGAGTGCGGAATTGCGCCTGCGCTAGCGCGCTCTTGCCCCGCCGCGCTGGCTGTGGCGGCTCGGGGGGAAGGCGCTGGTCCAACGGCCCTGCAAAGATCGGCTGGCCAAACCATGAAAAGTGTCTTCCCCGTCGGCACCACCCTCTACCAGCCCCCGCTGTGCAGCGGCGGCTACAACCTCATCTCCGGCCGGGGCCTGGTGAAGCTCGTCGATATGAACGGCCAGGTCGCCCACACCTGGCCCGTGGACCCCGCCCACGAAAAGGGCTTCATCCACCGGGCCCGCCTGCTGCCCAGCGGCCGGCTCATGCTGCTCTTCAGCGGCGGCAAAAATCCCGGCCACGTGGCCGAATTTGACTGGCAGGGCCGCGAAACCTGGTCCTACACCCCCCGCGGGGCCGCCCACCACGATTTCTGGCCCACCGACCGCGGTTCGGTCTTTCTCATCTGCCATATCCCCCTGCCCCCCGAAGTCCGCGCCCAGATCACTGACCCCGTCCGCCGCGAGCTGCCCGTCTTCGGCGATGAACTGATCGAGGTCGGCCGCGACCAGCAAATCCTGTGGCGCTGGGTCCAGCACGAGCACCTGGATGTCAACTGGTGCAACCCCCTGCCCGCCGCCCAGGACTGGCCCGCCGGCCCCGACAACAACACCATCACCGACTGGACCCACACCAACACCATCCAGGAACTGCCCGAAAACCGCTGGTTCGATGCCGGCGACTCCCGCTTCCGCCCCGGCAACATCCTCCAGAGCCTGCGCCAGCTCGACACCATCAGCATCATCGAGCGCACCAGCGGCCAGGTGGTCTGGTCCTACACCGGCAACTACCGCGGCGGCCTCTCCGGCCAGCACGAACCGCACCTGATCGAAAAGGGCCTGCCCGGGGCCGGCCACATCCTCATCTTCGACAACGGCGCCTCGCCCTTGAAAGACCTCGCCCACTGCGGCTGCTCCTACGTGCTGGAGATCAACCCCAGCGACCACAGCCTGGTGTGGGTGTACGAGGATGAGCACCGCTTCTTCAGCCGCTTCACCGCCAGTTGCCAGCGCCTGCCCAACGGCAACACCCTGATCCTCGAATCCCTGTGCCGCCGCCTCTTCGAGGTAACCCCCCAGAAACGCATCGTCTGGGAATACATCCTGACCGACAACGCCCAGCGCGTGTACCGCTATCCCTACGACTATTGCGACGCCCTGGCCGCCCTGGGCCGCCCCGGCGAGCGCCCGGTCACCCCGCCCGCCGAACTGCGCATCCCAGCCGACCCTGAGGCCTGATCCTGACGCGACCAATCTGAGCCACCCCCCTTTCCCAAGACAAGGAGTGTCCACCATGGCCCGATCCTGCCTGACCCTGTTCCGCTGCGGTGTCTCTCTCGTCCTGCTGATGGCGTGCCTGCCGGCCCTGGCGGCCGCCCCGGCCGCGACGCCCCAGCCCCCCGCCAACGCCGCCGAACTGCTGGCCACCCTCCAGGCCCTCAAGGCCAGCGTCGACGGCACCCAGCCCATGACCCCCGACCAGATCAAGGCGGCCCTGGAATCCATCGACCGCAATGCCCCGGCCATGGGCCGCAACGAAAACACCATCCGCGCCGCCTTCGAGCTCGTCACCGCCTACGACAAGGCCTTCGGCCCCCTGTGGGTCTCGGGCCGCCGCTTCAGCCGCGGCGACCGCCACCACCACGTCGAACCGGCCCCCGATATCCACTGGACCATCTTCAACGTGATGCAGGCCATCATGGATCACGTCTACACCCTGGGCAACATCAGCCGCTACCACCAGCTTTTCGCCGGCTACAAGTTCGGCTCTTCCGCCAATTTCCCCGGCGCCGTCGCCCCGCCGGCCGATCCCAGCGCCGTCTACACCGTCAACATCGATGCCAGCTACATCAACTCCTTCAAGCACGTGGTCCTGGGTGAAGACCTGCCCGCCCGCCGCCCCACGGGCGCCTACGTCGCCCCCGGTGCCATCGTCACCGTCACCATCCCCGAAAACCTCGTGGGCACCGGCTGCCAGGTGCGCGTGGGGGCCAACTCCTGGGATATGAGCCGCAAACCCCAGGTCCTGCGCCTGGACCGGGTGTCCCTGGTCTTCCCCCTCAACACCAATCAGATCCAGGTCGCCAGCCCCCTGGGCGGGGGCATCTATATCGAGGTGCCGCGCGGCCTGAACGAGGGCATCGTCGAGGTCTCCTTCCAAAACGCCGTCCGCAGCCCCTTCTTCTGCTCCACCCCCTACCACCAGACCACCAACCAGCAGTGGCTCCAGACCGAACGCAACTTCCCCGCCCCCTGGGCCGATTTCCAGTCCTCCAAGTTCCTCATGCAGGTCCCCACCTGCTGGGTCACCCAACTCGATGACCCCCAGAAACTCATGGCCGACTGGGACAAGGCCATGACCACCATCACCGACCTCATGGGCCTGCCCACCGGCTGGGGCCGCGAAGTCGAATACCTCCAGGTGGACCTGCAACTCCGCGGCTCGGCCTTCTTCCCCGGCTACCCCACCTGCAACGACCGCTACAGCCCCAAAACCGACTACCACGGCTACGCCCAAAACTACCTCGTCCGCGGCCCGGCCACCGTGCCCGACTACCCCTTCCACGAAATGGGCCACGGCTTCATGTTCAGCAAGTACGCCGGCGACCGCGAGGCCGCCGTCAACCTCCTCACCGTCGCCGTGCTCAACCGCGATTTCGGGGTCAACCTCGAAGAAGCCTTCCGCCGCTCCCGCGGCATCACCAACCCCTTCTGCACCGTCGATACCACCGCCATCACCTGGATGATGAGCCTGCACTTCGTCCAAGGCCAGCCCATGTCCGCCGTGGAACGCCAGTACCAGCTCAAGGGCCACGCCAAGTACGTCGATGTGGTCCGCCTCTTCGGCTGGGGCGTGCTGGACAAGTTCTGGAAGTCCATCACCGATGAGCAGAACCGCGGCATTTCCTGGCCCATCGATGTCCAGGACACCGACCGCCTGACCCTCCAGCTTTCCAAGGCCGCCGGCGCCGATCTCAGGCCCCTGATCGCCTTCTGGGGCATCCCCGTCCAGAACCAGGCCGCCTCCGATGCCGCCGTCCAGGCCGCCGGCCTGCCCGAATCCGCCAAGGTCTACGACCTGCTCCAGAAATATAAGAGCCTCGTCCCCCCCGACAATGCCGCCTTCCGCGCCTTCGCCCTGAAGCGGTGGGGACACCAGCCCCGGCCTACCGGCTACACCACCGAACGCAGCCACGCCCAACGCTGGGACCACTACGATGCCGCCGAGGCTGCCAAAGTCCGCCAACGCGTCCAGGACCTCCTCGACCGCTACTTCCCCCACGGCCGGCCCTGACCCCCCCGGAATGCCCCGGAAACTCCCTCAGGAATCCCCCCGGAACACCGCGCAAATCCAGAAGACTGAACCGCCCCGAGCCCAAGCCGCCCAGATCCCAGGCAAGTAACTGTCGCGTCGGCCTCGGGCTGTGTCTTCTGGGTGTCTTCGTGCCTTCGTGGTTCAATTCCCCGGGGGCAAGTTCCGGGGGCGGGAAATTCCGGGGGGTGTCGCAAAGGGCTGCGATGTTTGTCGTAAACCTACTCTTACCTCTGTCGGTGTTTGGGGTTACGATCTCACTGTCTGATCACGCCTAGGTGTAGGGAACATCAGCCAAAACCTGCCGCAGGTGTAAAGCGGGGCCCGTGTTCGCCTCGCAAGCTGTTTCAGCCCAAGCGTTTGTAACGCTGCCCAAGGCCAGG
>JAJXSS010000013.1 GCA_021784455.1 Planctomycetota bacterium | reverse complement strand
AGGATCGTCAGCGGATGGGGCGGGCAGCCGGGAATGTACAAATCGACCGGCACCACCGCGTCGGCGCCGTTGTGGACCTGGACATGGTCGAGGTACGGCCCCCCGGAGATGGCACAGGCGCCCACCGCGATCACAATCTTGGGGCTCGGCACGGCCGCGTAGGTCTTATGCAGCGCCAGCTTCATGTTCTGCGTGACCGGGCCGGTGATCAACAGGCCATCGGCGTGCCGCGGGGAGGCCACCATCTGGATGCCGAACCGCCCGATGTCCCAACCCACGGTGCCCAACACGTTTACATCGGCTTCGCAGGCATTGCAGCCCCCCGCACTGACCTGGCGCAGTTTGAGCGACCGCCCCAGTAGTCGGCGCAGCTTCGTGCCCAGCGCCTGGGCCAACTGAATCTCCTGCCGATCCTGATCGATCACCAGTTCCTGCCGCTGCCGCACCGTCAGACGATAATCCGAACTATAGCGGATGGCCTTGCCCGCCCCCTCCGCAGCGCCTTTTCCGGGGGTGGGAATTATTCCGGGGGCGGGGGCGGGGGGGCAGGCTTCCAGGCAATCGGTGCAGAACAGGCACTTGCCCAGATCGATCTGGGCCTTGTCGGTCAGGGTGATCGCCCCGGTGGGGCAGGCCTGAGCACAGGCCCGGCATCCTTCCGGGCACAAGGTGGTATCGATGACCGGCCGGCCGCGGAATCGGTCGGGCATGGCCGGAGGCGGACCCTCGGGAAACTTGATGGTGCGATGGCCTTGGTGCAGCCGGGCCAGGGGGATTTTCATCATGGTGTGTTTCTCGCAGGGCGGGCGCCCGCCCGCCTCTTATCCCTAAAGGTCATGTCCGCAGTAGGAAAGATTGAAGCTCTTGTTGCACAGCGGGAAGTCGGAAATCTGCTGATTGCGCAGCACGTAGGCCAGGGCGGGCCAGTTGTGAAACGAGGGATCGACCACCTTGTAGCGGGCAAAGCGGCCGCGTTCATTGGTAATCGCCACGTGGCAGACCTCGCCGCGCCAGCCTTCGACCAGGGCCAGGGCCAGGCGATGGGGCGCCAGCGGTCCCACTGGGGCCCGCAGGGCCCCGGCCGGCAGGGCCTGAAGCTGCTCGCGGATGAAGACCAGCGATTGCTGGACCTCCAGCCAGCGCACGTAGGCGCGGGCAAACACATCCCCGCCGGACCAGGTAGATACGGGCACCTGCACGAAGCGGAAAATGCCCGAGGGCTGGTCGTGCCGCACATCGCGGGCCAGGCCCGAGGCGCGGGCAGCCGGGCCGACAATCCCGAACTGCCGACAGATTTCCGGGGGCAGGGGCCCCGTATCCTCGAATCGGGCCATCACTGACGGCGTGTCCCACAAGAGGTTCACCGCGCTGGCGGTGTCCTTGCGGGCGGCCTCGAGGCGCTTGAGCAGTTCGGCGACGCGGGAGGCATCGACATCGAAGCCCACCCCGCCGGGCCGGATCATCCCCCGGCCGAAGCGGTTGCCGCACAAGAGCGCTGTCATGTTCAGGAAGTCCCCCCGGATGCGGCCGCAGTAGGAAGCGGTGGGCAAAAACCCCACATCGTTGGCCAAAGCGCCCAGGTCCCCAACGTGGTTGGCCAGACGCTCCAGTTCCAGAGCGATGCCGCGCAGGGCTTGGGCCCGCGGGCTCTTGGGACACTGGCTCAGGGCCTCGACCACCTGGCAGTAGGCCACGGTGTGGGCAATGGTGGTGTCTCCGGCCAGCGTTTCGGCGTAGTGCAAGGATCGCTTGTCCGGCCCGCCGCGCAGCTTCTCCTCCACGCCGCGGTACTGGTAGCCCAGGGCAATCTCCAGGTGAAATACCTCTTCCCCATGGCACTGGAAGCGGAAGTGGCCCGGCTCGATCACTCCGGCGTGGACCGGCCCTACGGCCACCTCGTGTACCCCTTCCCCTTCCACCCGGTAGAAATCCGCCCCCGGAACCCCCGGATTCTCCGCCACCGTCGGAATTCCGGGGGGCATCACCCCCGGTAGGATTTCCTGACCGTCCGGCCGGCCCCAGGCATCGTGCCCCGGTCGCCAGGAGGGCTGGAAACGCACGGGCTTGAGCCAGGGATGGCCCTGGGGTTTGAGGCCGAACTGCTCGGCGATCTCGCGCTCAAACAGGTGAACCTGGGGGCACTGCGGCGTCAGGGCGGGAAACTCCTCGCCCGCCAGGGAAGCGCGGGCGACACGCAGGCGATTGTTGGCGTCGTCGGCCAGGACCACGTACAGGTCGATTGCGCCGGTATTCCCGGGGATAGGGCTGGTGGCAGGGGCCTCTGGCCCGTGATTTCCGGGGGCGGCGAAGAACGCGGAGACGCGCTGGCCCGCCGAGGTGGCTTCCACCATCAGGGCGGTCAACTGTTCCACCGTGAGTTGGGGGATGGCCTGAAGTTCCACGGCTCGCCCGTTGCCCACGGCGGCTGGTTCGATCGCGGTCGATGTCATGGCTTGGGAACCTCCAGATAGTGGGCGGCCGCGTGCAGCAGGTGCTGAAGCGGATTGGGAATGTACAGCCCCAGCATCAGCACCAGGCCCATGAGGAGCAGCGGTGGCAGCCCGGTCCACCAGCCATCGCGGTAAGGCGGCGTCGAAACCGGTTCGGTGTGGCTGGGCCGGCCCTGCACCACGGCCAGCACGGTGGCCCCCATGCCGATGAAGACGATCAGTAGAAAGGCCAGGAATAAGGCCCCGGCGACATACCGCCCGCCCGCAAAGGCGCTGTTGGCGATGAGGAACTCGCTGATGAACGGGCCAAAGGGTGGCGAGCCGGTGATGGCCAAAAAGCCCGCCAGGAACAGGGCTCCCGACAGCGGCAGCCGGCGCAGAGCCCCCTGCACCTGGTCGGTGGTTTTGCCGCCGTAGGCCCGGTGGATGTTGCCGGCCGAGAGGAAGAGCACGCCCTTGGTGGCGGCGTTATTGATCATGTGCAGCAGGGTGGCGAAGATGGCGGGCCCGCCGATACCCAGGCCCAGGGCCAGAATCCCCATGTGCTCGACGCTCGAGTAGGCCAGCAGGCGTTTGAAGTCGCGCTGGCCGACCATGAAGATGCCCGCCACCAGCATGGAGAGCAGGCCCATGAAGATCAACAGGTGTGCGGTGTAGGCGCTCTGACCGGCCGCCTGGCACACGTGATAGATGCGCAGGATGGCCAGGAAGGCGACGTTCACCATGCCGCCGGCGAAAAGGGCGCCCACCACGCCGGGGGCTTCGCCGTAGGCATCGGGCTTCCAGGTATGCATGGGGGCCAGGCCCATCTTGGTGCCGTAGCCCACCAGCAGCAGCACGAAGGCCGCGTGCAGCCAGGGCTGGGACAGTTTCGGGGCATCGCGCAGCAGGTCCTCGTACATCAAGGAGGGCGCCAGGCCGGCCCGCAGGCAGGAATAGGCCAAAAAGAAAGAGCCCAGCAGCGCCAGCGCGATGCCGATCGATCCGACCAGGAGGTATTTCCAGGTGGCCTCGATGGAGCGGGGGGTGTGGTTGAAGTAGATGAGCGGCGCGGCCACCAGGGCACTGGCCTCAATGGCCACCCACATCAGCCCCAGGTGGTGGGCCCAGGCGACCAGGCTCGTGGTGCCCAGGAACGCGAGCATACAGGCGCAGAAGACACCGTTGGGCCGCTCCTGCCGGTAACGCAGGTAGCCCACGGTGTACCAGGCGCAGAGGAAAAACAGGCCGCTGATGGAAAGCAGCACCAGGCCCCCCACGGGGTCGAGCACCAGCCACCCGCCCCCGGAAACGGCGGCACCCAGGCGGAGGTCGGGGCTGGCCATCAGGCGCCCCAGCACCGCCAGCGTGATGGCGAGATGCGCCGCCCCGGTCAGGGGCAAAAGCCACGGCCGCCCGCGGTTCGAGGGCAGCGCCCAGGCCAGCAGGCCCATCGCAATCGGCAGCAGAATCAGAACAAGAGCCATGATCTATTCCTTCAATTCAACCAGGCGGCGCGTATCCATCGACGCGAAGGCCTGGTTGATGTGGTTCACGATGATGCAGACCACGAAGATGCCCACGAAGAGATCCAGGAGCACGCCCATCTCCACCGTCAGGGGCATCGCATCCACCAGCAGCATGCCGAAGATGAAGATGCCGTTCTCGAGCACCAGGTAACCGATCACCTGGCTGATCGCCTTGAAGCGGGTCGTCAGGAGGATGAAGCCCACCAGCACCGTGGCCAGGGAGGCGGGCACCAGCAGGAGATCCGAGTGCTCCCTGGCCACGGGCAGGTAGGCGGCGAACATCATGGCAAACCCGGTCACCAGGGCCCCCAGAATCATCGAGGGCAACAGGCCGATGAGCGGCTCGACCTCACGCTTGATCTGGGCCCGTTGCAGGGCGCTGGTGAGCATGATGGGGATGACGATACCCTTGAGCACAATGGCCGCCACCGCCGCCACCACCGCCGCCAGCCCGATGGGCTGATGGATGAGTAGCGGCAGAAACCCCAGCAGGGCCCCTTGCAGGGCCACAATGCGGATCACCGCGTTCAACCGGCTGGAGCCCAGGGCGAACAGGTTGAGCCCCAGCACCACCACCAGGAGGGAATTTACAATGGAAGCCATGTTGGTCACCTCACCAGCAGCACGAACCCAAAGCCGCAAAACAGGACCGCCGCGATCAGCAGGTACGGCACGTGCCGCATCTGCAGGCGCGCCATGATCGACTCGGTCACGCCCACGCCCACGGCCAGGCCCAGCATCTCTCCGACGAACATCGGCCAGTCCACCCAGGGGTGGCCGGTCTGGAAGGGGGCGATCACGTGCAGGATCAGGGCGCTTAAGACGAAGAGCTTGATGGCCGCCCCGTACAGCACCAGCCCCAGGAGCGGCCCGCTGTGGTCCAGCACCATGACCTCGTGGATCATGGTCAGTTCCAGGTGCGTGTTGGGGTCATCCACGGGGATGCGGCAGTTTTCCGCCAGCAGCACGATAAACAGGCCGATGGCCACCAGCACCAGGGGCGCCATCACCGTGTGCAGGGGGCCGGCCAGGGGATCGTGGAGCATGGCGGAAAGGTCCAGGGCCCCGGAAATCTTCGCCAGAGCCAGCAGGGCGAAGAACAGGGCCGGCTCGGCCAGGCAGGCAAACGTCACCTCGCGGGCCGCTCCCATGCCCTCAAAGGCCGAGCCCGTGTCCAGGGCCGCAGCCGTGGTGAAGAACCGGCCCAGCCCCAGCAGGTAAGCGAACAGGATCAGGTCCCCGGTGAACGCGATGGGAGCGCCGAACGGCCCCAGAGGCAACAGCAGGCCCGCCAGCAGCACCGCCACCAGCGTGACCACCGGGGCGGCCACGAAAATCCAGGTGGTCGTGGAACTGAGCACCAGATCCTTGCGCATCAGCTTGGCCAGGTCGTAATACGACTGCAGCAGCGGCGGGCCCTGCCGGCCGGCGAACAGGGCCTTGGTCTTGTTGATGACGCCGGGCAACAAGGGCGGCAGCAGCAGCAGCAATAGCAGGTGTATCGCGGTGTTGAGCATGGTTAGAACCCGATCCTCCCCCACAAGAGCAGCAGGAGCACGATGCCCAGGAAGTAAATCACGTAAATCTGAATCCGGCCCTGCTGCAGCAGCCGCAGCTTGGGCAAGAGACGGTTGGCCAGGCGGAAGGTGGGCAGGACCAGCCGCTCCAGGATCGTGTCCGGCAGGAACATGGCGAACCGAGCCCCCGCCCCCGCTCCCGCAATACGCGCCGGCGTTTTCCCCGCAACTTCAGCGGCCCCCGGAGCAGGGGGGAACAGGCCGGCCACTTGCGGACGCTCAATCTGGGGCCATAGGGCCCAGGTCCAGAGGCTCATCAGGAACTGGGCGAAGGACGAGCCGGTGTATTGCATCCGCGCCGTCGGCCGGGCGTAGCCGCAGTCCCAGGTGCCGGCGCGGGCCACGGTGCGGCGTTTCAACATCTGGTACAGGAGGACAAGCAGCACCCCCGTGCCCGCGATCAAGCCCCCGGCTGCCAGGCTGATCGAGGTTAAGGGGGCCAGCGCCTGGATCGCCGTCCCGGCCGGGACAAGCTCGCCCGACCAGCCGGTCGCCACACGCTCCAGCAGCGGAGCCGCCAACCAAGGCGCCAGACCCAGCAGAATGCACCCCGCCGCCAGTACGATCATGGGCCCAAGCATCGTCTTCCGGGGGTCATGGGCGTGCTCGGCTGCGGCGGTGCGCGGCGTGCCAAGGAAAGCCGCGCCCAGCAGTTTCACAAAGCAGGCCGCCGCCAGGGCCCCGATCATGGCCAGGGCCACTGCTCCCAGGGCCGCCACCGGCAGGCCAGGGGCCGTTCCAGGGGGGATTCCGGGGGAGTTTCCCGGGGCCACCGTGTGCAACAGGCCCAGGTAAATCAGCCACTCGCTGACAAAGCCGTTCAAGGGCGGCAACGCGCAGATGGCCACGGCCCCCAGGAGGAACAGACCGGCCGTCCGCGGCATCCGGGAGCCCAGGCCCCCCAGCCGGTCAATCGCCCGGGTGTGCGCCGCGTGCATCACCGAGCCGGCGTTAAGGAACAGCAGGGATTTGAACAGCCCGTGATTCCATACGTGCAAGAGCGCCCCGCCCAGGCCCAGCAGCACCCATTCCGGCCGGTGATAGGTCCGGCCCAGGACCGCCAGGCCCACGCCCATCAGGATGATGCCGATGTTCTCGATGCTGCTGTAGGCCAACAGACGTTTGAGATCCCCTTGCCCCAGGGCCATGGCAATGCCCAGCACGCCCGTGGCCGCCCCCACCCCCAGCACCACGCCGCCCCACCAACTCGGCCCCACCGGCAGCACGCCCGCCATACGCACGATCCCGTACACGCCCATCTTGAGCATCACGCCCGACATCACGGCCGAAACGTGGCTGGGGGCGTTGGCGTGCGTGCCCGGCAGCCAGACGTGCAGGGGCATAAGGCCCGCCTTGCAGCCAAACCCGATCAGGGCCAGGACGAAGATCGCCCCGGCCAAGCCCAGGGGCATCGCATCGGCCTGGGTCGTCGCCGCCCAGTTCCCGGTGGAGGGCATGCCAAACATGTATGTGCCCGTGGCGTGTTTCCACAGGGCGAACATGGCGATCAGGCAAAGCGTGCCGATGTGCGTCGCCACCAGGTAGACCCACCCGGCGCTGCGCACGGCCGGATCATCGTCTTCCGCTGTGGCGGCAAAGAACGAGGCCATGGCCATGACCTCCCACACGATCAGGAACAGCACCCCGTTACGGGCAATCACCACCAGGGCCATTGCCCCGGCCAGCAACCCGTAGAAGAAAGAGAGCTTCCGCCCATTTTCCGGGTGCTGAGCCTGGGGCCAGTATTCCAGCCCGTAAACCGAGCCCAGCGCCGGCACGAGGAAGATCGGCACCAGAAACACCGCACTCAGCGGGTCCAAACCCACGGCAAACCGCCCCGCCGGCAGGAACCAGCCCACCGCCAGCGACACCGGCGTTCTGGCCGCCAGGGCCAGGCCCACTCCGACCAGGCCCAGAGCACTGCCCAGAACTACCAGTCCGGTAGCCACACGCTGGCCCAGCGCCGAGCGCCGCGGGCCCAGCAAGGCTGGTCCACCACTGACGCATAGCAGGGCAATCGCCCCAAACATCAGCCACAAGCTCATCATTGCCATCATTCCCGGCGGTTGCACCGCGTAGGTCGTTTCTCTCAGCCATCCAGCGTCAGCGGGCCAGCAGCCGCGCGAGAATCTGGTGAATTGGCAGGGTCCATATCAACAACGCGATCACGGTCGCGAGGATGTACAACACGTAATGTTGGGTCAGCCCTCGTTGCAGGCCCCGGAACCGCGCCATCCAGCGCTGCACGAAGCGTGCGGCCGGCAGGATTTGCCCGTCCAGCACATAATCGTCCACGTGGGTTTCGAAGTACGCCGGTGGGGGCACGAGCCGGCGCAGCACCGGGGCCTGCCCGTGCGGCCGCAGCACCCAGTGGAAAAGCCCCAGCACGAACTGGGCGAAGGACGATGCGGTGTACTGCATCCGGGCCGTCGGGCGGGCGTAGCCGCAGTCCCAGGTGCCCACGCGGGGCGCCTGGGCCAGGTGCGTGCGCTTGGCCAGAACCACCGTGCCGAGGATCGCCAGTCCGGCCAGGCTCACGTTCATCATGCCGATCCACTTGAGCGAAACGAGGCCGGTCAACGCTTCCCCCGGCGTCGGGGCTGCCCCGGCCCACGATCCGACCGCCCGTTGCAGCACGGGGGCTACCATCCCAGGGACCAAACCGATGAATCCACAGCATCCGGCCAGGATGATCATCGGCCCGACCATGCTTCCGGGGGCTTCGTGAGCCGACTGAGTGTCGCCGCTGCGGGCACTGCCCAGGAACACGGCGCCAAACACCTTGACAAAGCACGCCAGGGCCAGGGCCCCGATCAAAGCCAGCACCGGGGCCGCTACGGCCACACTCGCGGCCGAAGGCTCGCCGGCCAATCCGGTCGTGCGCCACAGTCCCAGGTAGATGAAGAGTTCGCTGATGAAGCCGTTGAGCGGCGGCAGACCACAGATCGCCACCGCCCCGACCAGGAAAAGCCCGGCCGTCCAGGGCATGGCTTTGGCCAGGCCGCCCAGGCGGTCGATCTGACGGGTGCCGGTGGCATGGACCACCGAGCCGGCCCCCAGGAACAGCAGCGCCTTGAAGAGGCAATGGTTCCACACGTGCAGCAGGCACCCCGCCAGCCCCAGCAGCACCCAATCCGGACGGCCCAGCGACCGGCCAACCAGCGCCAACCCCAGACCCATCACGATGATGCCGATATTTTCAATGCTGTGGTAGGCCAAGAGCTTCTTCAGGTCGTGCTGGCCCAGGGCATACGCCACCCCCAACACGCCGCTGACGGACCCTAGGATCAGCAGCAGCCCGCCCCAGGCCAGGGGCGGCGGGGGCATCAGTCCCGTGATCCGCACCAGGCCGTAAATCCCCATCTTGATCAGCACCCCGGACATCAGCGCCGACACGTGGCTGGGGGCGCTGGCATGGGCCCCCGGAAGCCAGAAGTGGAAGGGCATGATCCCCGCCTTGAGGCCAAAGCCCACCAGCCCCAGCACGAAGATCGCCGTCAGCAGCCCCGGCCCGGCCTGCCCCGCGGTCAGCGAGGTCAACTCGAACGACCCGCTGGCCAGCCGCAGCAGGCAGAACATCGCAAACAGGCACAAGGTGCCGACGTGGGTAGACACCAGGTACAGCCAGCTCGCCCAGCGTACCTCGGCCAGATGATCCTCGGTGTCCACCAGGAAGAAAGCCGAAAGGGCCATCACTTCCCAGCCCAGCAGGAACACAAAGGCGTGCCGCGCCACCACCAAGAGGGCCATCCCCGCCACCACGGTGCCCCAGAAAAAACGGAGCTTGCGCCCGTTGGCCACGTGGCCCGCCTGGGGCCAGTAGCCCAACCCGTAAATCGAGCCCAGGCCACCGATCAGGAAGATGGGGACCAGGAAAAAGGCGCTTAAGGCATCCACGCCGACCAGCATTGGCCGGTTGCTGAGCAACTGCCAGGAGCCGATGCCGGCCGGCATGGTCGTAGGCACGGCCACACTCCGGGTGGCAAAAGGGCCTGGTTCGCTCGTATGGGCCAGCGCCAGCCCTGCCCCCGTCAGCCCCGCGATAGCCGCGGGAACCATCAGCGCTACCGCCAGCCGCTGGCCCCAGGCCGAACGCCGATCCAGCCCTAGCCCCACCGCCCCGCTGAGGGCGGCCAGAACGATGGCGATAAGGATCAGACTGAGGCTCATACCCGATTCCATTCCGTTTCGCCGGGGCGGGCCCGGCGGCCGCTCAAACGCTTTGGGGCTCGCCGCTGGGTTGGAGCGCCGGCAGCGTGGCTTCCGTGCGGGTCAGGGTGGCCATGATCTCATCGCGGGCCGCCTGCTGTTTCAGCACGGCCTTGAACTCCGGATTTTGCAGCACAAACGCCAGGTGCGACAAGAGATGCAGATGGGCCCGCACCGTGGGGCTGACCATGGCAAAAAGGATGTTCACCGGCTGGCCATCCAGGGCCCCGAAGTCGATCGGATGGTCCAGGAAGCACAGGGTGATGGTGGGCTTGCTCACGTGCAGGACAATGGGGTTGCGCACGTGGGGGATGGCGATGCCTTCCCCGATGCCTGTCGAGCCCAGGGTTTCGCGGGCCAGCAGTACCTGGAAGAGAAATTCCCGGTCCACTTCCTCGGGCAGATTCATCAGGTCCACGATGGCCCTCAGCACCGAGGGCTTGTCGGTGCCGCCGACGCGGTAAGCCACGCCGCCGGCCTTGAGGGCCTCGGCCAGCCCGGGCAGCGGGGTGCCGGCGGTTTCCGCCTCCCGGAAAATATCGGGAGAGATCTGGATCCGCCTCGAGGTGGCCCATTCCAGCAGTTCGGCCCGGTTAAAGCGCAGTTGCTCGTTGACGCGGTAAACCGGAATCACTTCCTGCTTGATCCAGCGATACACGGTTTTCTCGGACACATTAAGCAGCTTGGCTGCATCTTTGACGGACAGTTGCATGAATGCCTCTTTCAAGACATATGTCTCTCGGTCGTGACAATTGTGGACATTATCCCATACGGTGGCATAGATGCAATCCGGCCCCGCATCGCAATGGTGTAGCCAGGGCCCGACCCTTCTGGCACGGCAGGGTACGGCAGGCCGGGTGGCTCGCCGGTCCGGTGGGCTATAGACTTCAGGCTCGTGCCTAAGCGATTGGGAGGGAGGCTCTTAGGCAGATCGGCATGAGTCAGTCCTATGAAGCGGTCGAGAACTGAACCGTCCGTGTTCCCGCGCCAACTCTTGCGGCAGCCTCGCGCTGGCGCCGAGGGGCTGGCCCTGGGTTACATCGTTTTCATTGCCGCGGCTGCCACCCTGACGGGTCTGGCCTGCTTGCTGTTCCCCGAACTGGGCGCGTTGTCCCACGATGTCATCACCCGGCCGCGGGGCGAATGGGCCCATCAGCCATTGCGCCTGGCCCTGACACCGGTGTTGACGGCCATCATCGGAACTCTGGTCACACGCCACCTGCCCTACGGCGTCCTGAGCATCCTGCTGATCGTGCTTGCCAGTTTGCTGATCATTGCCCTGCTGCGATCCACCATTGCTCCGGCGATTTCGGCCGGGGTGCTGCCGCTGGTCCTGGGGGTCAAGACCTGGATGTACCCGCTGGGGATTCTCTTTGGCGTGGCCCTGTTGGCGGGCCTCCTGATCGTGTGGCGCCGGTATGGACCGCTGCCCCCGGATACTGGTGCGGGCCCGGATCGCGGGGATGTAGATGATGTGCTGGAAAGCCGGCCCCGGGGTAAGAGGTGGCTGGTGGTCCTGCTGCTGTTTGTCACGGTAACGGGCCTGGCTGCCCAGGGGACGGGGCTGCGCTTCATCCTCTTCCCGCCCTTAATTGTGATGGCGTATGAAATGCTGGGCCATCCCGAAACCTGTCCCTGGGCCCGGCGGCCGTACTCCTTCCCGGTGGCGTGCCTTCTGACCGCCTCGGGGGGCCTGATCGCAGTTCGGCTTCTGGGCACGGGACCGCTGGCGGCCGGGGCCGCCATGGCGTGGGGCATCCTGGTGCTGCGTGTCTTCGATGTCCACATGCCCCCGGCTCTGGCCGTGGCGCTGCTGCCCCTGGTCATGCACGCTCCGGACATGCGCTATCCCGTTTCCGTGGTCGCAGGCACTGTTGTTCTTACGGCCACCTTCCTGGTCTGGCGGCGATGGGAAGGCCCAAAACCCGCAGCCACTTCAGAAGCATGGCTGGGGGCCGATCCGGGGGCCGATCCGGGGGCCGTTCCGGAGGCCGTTCCGGGGGCGGAAGAGGGGGGCCGGGGCGTGGATGGCCAAGTCCCGGAACTGGTGCTGGTTTTGGCCGATGATCCCGGTGGTTCAGGTGCCAGTTCTGGGGCAGCCAGGGAACGATCCGCGCCGGGTCGGCCGCCGGATCGGTCTTGAGCGACGGCCAACCCGCCACGGGTGTTGAAGACCCGTTGGCATCGGGTATGCTCTATTGCTCAGCCGCCTTGGGACACACAACAAGCTGCCATCGTGACCGGTGCTTCGGACGAGTCCCCACCAGTCCTGCCGCCGCCATGAGGTTGGCGTGGTCCTTCGGATCATGCCTCACCCCCCACAGGGCGCAAACGCCGCCCGGATCGGTAAGCCGCCTCTGAGGACATGCGACGCCGCAGGGGTGTTCCCTTCGGTCCGCCGCAATTCGGGATCGTATCCGGCGGCTGGGGAAGCGGAGTGATTTCTTTGCCTATTGCGACAACGAGAAGGGCCTCGCGGGCGCTGCACGGCCAGGCACCAGTCGGTGGCCACGGCGGCGCGTTGGGGCATGCCACCGGGCAACGGGCACGGGGGGGCCGGCCGGTGGCCTGTTCCGCGGCCCATGGCCCCAACTCCCGGAAACAGGGGCTGCTGGCCTGGGGCCCCGGGGTCTTACTGCTGTGTCTGGGCCTGCTATCGGGCTGTGGCAGCCTGCCCTGGGCTGAGCCCTTTCCGGCCGCCACGCCGCGGCGCGTGGTGGAAGTGACCCAGCTCATCTTCCCCGCCGTCGTTCGCCTGGACGTGGCCAAAGAAGTCTATCGCCAGGGCAAACGCTCGGTCGAGCGCGGCATCGGCTCGGGGGTCATCATCGACGCCCAGGGGCACATCCTGACCAACTACCACGTGGCCGGACGCGCCACCCAGATTGACATCACCCTGGCGAACAAGGAGCGGGTTAAGGGCCGGCTCATCGGCGACGACCACTGGACAGATCTGGCCGTCGTGCAGATGGACATGGATGAGATCCACCGCCGGCACATCAGTTTCAACTGGGCCACCATGGGGCGCAGCGACAACCTGGTTCCCGGGGAGGTTGTCATGGCCGTCGGCACCCCCTTCGGCCTGGCCCGCACCATGACCCTGGGGGTGATCTCCAATGCCGACCGCACCTTCTACGATGTGGCCCCCCATCTGAGAATTGATGGCGAATACGAGACCGGTGAGTTCTCCAACTGGATCCAGATGGACACGCCGATCAACCCCGGCAACAGCGGCGGGCCCCTGGTGGACATGAACGGTAAGGTGATTGGCATCAACACCCGCGGCGGGGGGCAGAACCTCAACTTCGCCGTCCCCATCGATACGGCCCGTGAGGTTGTCCGGGCCATCCTGCGCACGGCCACGCCCGAACACAAGGGCTATGTCGAACGCAGCGACCTGGGCCTCGACCTGATGCCGCTGCAGGGGCTGGAAACGTTTTACAACATCGACATCAACCACGGGGTGCTGATCAACAGCGTCGAGCGCGGGTCTCCGGCCGATAAGGCCGGGGTCCGCAGTCAGGATATCCTTCTGGCGATCAACGATCACCCGGTGAACGTGCGCTTCCCCGAGCAGATCGCGCCGGCACGCAAGATGATTGCGGACCTGCCGGTGGGATCCACCGTCATCCTGACGCTGCGGCGCGGTTCCCGGGTGCTCAAGCTGCCGGTCAAAACCTGGCGCCTGCTCAGTGCCGTGGGCGAAGAACGTGAACTCAAGCGCTGGGGCATGAGCGTGCGCCAGATCACCCCGGCCTATGCGGCCGAACACCAGCTTGATGACACCCTGGGGGCGATCGTTACCACCATGAGCCCGGGTCTGCCGGCCTCCAAGGCCGAACTGCGCCCCGGCGACATTATTCGCCGCGTCAACGGCAAGGTCGTCCGCGATGTTGATGCGATTGCCGGCCTCTACCGGCAGACGCTCACGCAGAAAGACGGCCTGGTGTTGTTGCAGGTTCAGCGCGGGCGAGGTCTGCAGTCCTTCGTTCTGAAACTCTCTGGGGCGGAGGATGATCCCGACGCCGCAGCGCCGGTCCCGCTCCCGGAGGGCACCGCGCCGCCCCGCTGAGGGGGCCCTCGGCCCCGGGTCTTGAACGCCGGCCCACGCGGCAGAATCCGGAGCCGGTCTCTCAACCCCGACCCCACGGATGACTTTTAGCAGGAGACATCATGTATCGACTCATCACCGTCGCGTTGCTTTCGGCTCTGTTGCCCGGGGCCGGCGTGCTGGCCGCCCCCCCGGCCGCCCCCCCGGCCAATCCGATCGACAAGCTCTATGCGCAGGTCACCCCCTCCCTGGTGGCCGTGCAATACACCCTGGATACCGAATTGGGCCGCCGCGACCTGTGCGAGGGGGGCGTCGTGGTCAGCAGCGACGGCATGGTGATTGCGCCTCTGGCGATGTTTGCCCCGGTCATTCCCGATGTGCAGATGAAGGATTTCAAAATCATCGTTCCCCGGCACCTGGCCGAACCCAGGGAAGTGAACGCCATCTTTCTGGGCCGCGATGAACGCACCGGTCTGGCCGTCCTCAAGCCCCAGAGTTCCGAGGGGGTCAAGTGGGTGCCGGTGAACTTTCAGGAAATACCGATTCAGGTGGGTGAGCCGGTGATTTCCGTGGGCCTCTTGCCCAAGGCCGCCGGCTACCGGAGCTATGTCAGTCGCAGCCGGGTCGCCGCCGAAATCCATGGGGCCGTTCCCCTGATGCTGGTGGCCAGCGGTCAGCTCACCGTCACCGGCTCGGTCGTGCTCGACGCCCAGGGACAGGCCATCGGCTTCGTAAATGCCACCGCCGGCCAGCAGATCCTGCTCAACGACAACCAGAATCGGCTGGCCGCGATCATCAATCCGCCCACCTTCTTCGTCCCCACCAGCGACTTCCGGCTGACCCTGAAGGACCCCCCGGTGGCCGGTCATCCCATGAAGCTGCCATGGATCGGCCTGCCTCAGGTCGCCAGCCTCCGCAAAGATGTGGCCCAGTTCTTCCACCTGGAAAACCAGCCGGCAGTGGAGATCGGGGATGTCATTCCCGGCAGCCCCGGCGATCTGGCCGGGCTCAAACGGGGCATGAAGATTGTGAAACTCAACGGTCAACCCCTGCAATGCGGGGATGATCCCAACGATGTGGCCCAGATCTTTGCCCGGAAGATCCTGCGTATGAAGGTCGGGCAGAAGATCACCCTCTCGGTCCTCACCGATTCCAACCAGCCGCTGAAGCAGGTAACCGTTACCCTGGGCGAAAGGCCCCCCGGCGTCAGCACCGCCAAACGCTTCTACGATGATGCGCTGGGCCTGGCCGTCCGCCAGATCGTCTTCGCCGACACCTACGTGCGCAAGCTGCCGGCCGATCAGAAGGGCGTCATCGTCGCCCTGCTCAAGCCCCAGGGGCCCGCGCAGGTCGCCAAGCTCCAGGATGAGGACCTGATCCTGCAGATGAACGGCAAGCCCGTGACCGGGGTGGAGGAGTTCAAGAAGGATTTCCAGCAACTGCGCCGCACGCAACCCCAGGAGCCCATCGTCTTCGTCGTTCTCCGCCAGGGCCAGGAGCAAACTGTGCGCATCGAAGCGCCGCAATAAGCCTCGGTCAGCGCCAGGGATGGCCTGCCGGCGTACGCGCCTGCTTGGGCCCAGGGCGGTTCATCCGGAGCGCCTGGAAAACGCCTGCAAGGCTTTGAGCCACCAGGGTCGGCGGAAGCGGCGCGGGGTGAAGGCGCCCGCGGCCGCGCGCAGTTGTTCGAACGAGGCGCCGCCATGGGCCGCGAAAAACCGCTGCAACTGGCGGTGGATGTAATCCCGCGGGCTGTAACCCAGCCCGGGAATGGGCCACTTGTTCCAGTAATGTTCCACGATGTCTTCGGCCGGGCGCAGTTCCGTGGATTGCTGCAGGACCAGCGACAGTGCCAGTTGTTCTTCGATGCCATCCTTGAGCACCGGATACAGGGCATCGCTCAGGGCCAGTGCCTCGTGCAGCAGGGGGGCCTGGGCTTCGTGCAGGCCCACGACGCCCGCATTCCACATGTGGCCTTGCCGGGGATCGATGGCAAAGGCCTCCCGGCCGGCCCGCGGTACGCGCAGGTCGGGGAAGGCGGCCTGCAGACCGTTGCGCAGGCGCTGAGCCAGGGGATTGGTGAGGTCCGGGCTCAGGACCGGGCCATGGCAGGCATGCATCAGGGATCGGCCGGGGCCGACCCGTGCGAAAGCCGCCTCTGCCGGCTGGGCAAACCAGGTGTCCGTGTCCAGATAGATCAGGGCTCCGCCCCATTGCTCCAGGGCATGGATCAGGCCGACAATCTTGACCCGCCACGCAAAGTTGTCGGGCCCGCGCCATTGGCGAATCTGGTCTTCCGATAGCAGCACCAGGTCCACCGGCCAGTCGCGAAAAGGCTCGGGATCATCCGTGATCACCGATACGCGAATGTCCTGGGCCCCGCCCGCGGGCCAGCGCAGGGCGGAAAGGATGCTGTACCGCGCCTCCAGCGAATAGTGGGGGATGCGGCCAAAAAGGATGTAAAGCAGGCGTTTCATTTCCCCATGCCCGGGCCGTGGTGCGGCCGGCTCAGGCTTCCAGCCCGCCATCCTGCTGATGCAGGCGATGGATGAGCCCCAGATAGACATCGGCAAGCCGTTCTTCCGCCACGGAGGGGGTCGGCGGCGGGGCATTGGGGGCATCCCCCGGGCTGGTTGTCGTGGCTGCGAGGGTCGGCCGTTGGGTCGCATCGGCCGCGATTCCCCCGCGCCGGATCGCGGCCGCGGCCTCGGCCATCAGGTAGCGGCTCTGCTCCAGGATCGCTTCAGCTCGGCGCAGCCCCTTGGCCAGACGCTCTTCCTGCTGGCGCAGGCCGCTCTCCAACGTATCCAGACGGCGGGTCAGATCATCCAGCCGGCCGGCGGTGTCCTGCCGGCCCTCGTGCAGATGCTGATCGCATTGCCGGAAGGTCTGAGCCATCTCGCTGCGCATCTGCTCACGCAACGTGGCCTGTTCCTTTTTGAAATCCTCCAGCATCTGCTGCTGGCGATCGGTTTGGCCTTTGGCGGCCTCAAACAGGCGCGAGCCCAGTTGCAGACGCTGCTGGGCCTGCTTCTGAAGACGCTGCACCGCCTCGAGCCGCTCCTGGACAGTCAAGGCCCGCCGGGGCAGTCCGGGCAGTGTTACGGGCGCCGCATCGGTGTCTGTCAAGCGTAGAGTTGGGGCCGCCTGGCTCATAGGACTAAGACCTTCATCCGACTGCCGTTACGCTGCTTCCCAGCCAATTCCCCGGGGGGATGATCACGCGAAATCCTTGCTGGGACGCGAGATACCTTTTTCTCTCCATCGGCTCGGCAGGCGCCCCATCTGCACAATACGCCCCGCCCGGGGTATCCTGCCGACATGAAACTGCACCGCATCGTCGATGTGCTGGACGAACTGGCTCCGCCCCGCCTGGCCGAATCGTGGGACCACATCGGTCTGCAGGTGGGCGACCCGCAGGTGGAGGTGCACCGGGCCCTGTTGTGCATCGACCTGACGCCCGCCGTGGCCCAGGAGGCCATGGGCCTCTCCCACGGCGGACGCCGCCGGTGCGAGTTGGTTGTGGCCTACCATCCCCCGGTTTTTCAGCCGCTGGCAGCGGTGACCACGCAGACCTGGAAGCCGGCTCTGATCCACGGGTTGATTCGGCGCGGCGTGGCCGTATACAGCCCCCATACGGCCCTGGATGCGGTGGTAGGGGGGGTAAACGATTGGCTCTGTGATGGACTGGGATCCGGTAACCGCCGGCCGATCCGTCCGGCGCCGCTGGTTGCGAGCAATGCGTACGCCGGCCCGGTGAAGCTGGTGACCTTCATCCCCCCCACGCAGGCGGATGATCTGCGCCAGGCCCTGAGCCAGGCCGGAGCGGGGCAGATCGGCGCTTACAGCGCATGTTCGTTCAATGTCGAAGGCGAAGGCACCTTTCACGGAGACGCATCGACCCATCCCCGTGTCGGCCTGGCCGGCCGGTTGGAGCGGGTGCGGGAAATGCGCATCGAGATGGTGGTTCCCCCCGGAAAGCTCGATCCAGTAGTGGCGGCGTTACGGCGGGTGCATCCCTATGAGGAGCCGGCGTTCGATCTTTACCCCTTGCTGACGCCGCCGCCGGCACCGCCTGGCGCTCAGCCAGGGCAGGGCCGGATCCTGGATCTGGAGCGGTCAATAGCCTTGCCCGAACTGGTGCGACGCGTCAAACGCCGCCTGGGGGTGCCCAGGGTGACAGTGGCGGCGGCGGTTGGACCGCGCGCGAAGACTGGCCGCATCGGGCTCTGTGCCGGGGCCGGCGGCTCGCTCCTGGACGAAGCGGGGCCCCTCGACGCTTTTGTCACCGGGGAAATGCGCCATCACGATGTGCTGGATGCGGTCCACCGGGGCATCCATGTCATCCTGGCCGGCCACCCGCAGACGGAGCGGCCCTATCTGCCCACCTATCTGAGGCACATCCGCCACGCGGTGGGTAAGGGGGTGCAGTGGCAACTGAGCCGGGCCGATCGCGGGCCCAGCCGCCTGGTCTGAGTGTGGCAGTTGTGCCCGGGGTGGTTCTCCAAGATGATGCTTGCCCTCCCAGGAATGAGGTAACGATGGACGATCCGTGTGTGGATTTATGCGGTGACTGGCAATTGCTGGAGCGGCCCCTGGAAGCCGGAATTGACGCCGCGGCGGAGGTAGCCGCGGCGGCCGAGACCGGCATCCGGGCTCTGGTACCCGGGGATGTCAGCGACAGCCTGGTCCGGGCCGGCCGGCTGCCCGAGCCGCTGGCGGGCACGAACTTCCGCCAGTTCGGATTCGTGCAGGAGCGTTCCTGGTGGTACCGCCGCACTATACGCGTGCCGGAGTCTTGGGCCGGTCAGCCGGCCGTGGAACTGTCCCTCGATGGCCTGGACATCCACGCCGATGTGTGGATCAACGGCCACCACCTGGGCCACCATGCCTCGGCCTTCTACCCTTTCGTCCACGATGTCAAGCCGCATCTTCTTTTCGGGAAGGACAACACCATTCTGGTCCGCCTGACCACGGGCCGGGAGCACGCCGCCCCCTACCAGGACCGCCTCTGGTGCAAGGCCGTACCCACCGAGGCCGGCCGGGGGTACCCCGAGCGCGGCCTGCCCGAGCGCATCTACCTGCGCAAGCCCGCCTATGTCTGGGGCTGGGACTGGGGGCCATATCTGGCCACCTGCGGCATCACCGGCCAGGCCAGCCTGCGGGCGGTCGCACCGGCTGAAATCCGTGATGTCAGCGCCGTGACACGCCTGGAGGGCGATGAGGCCCGAGTCGCGGTGGCCGTGGAACTCTTTTACGCGACTTTGACCGCCTCGACGCGGGCGGATGTGACGGTGACCCTGACCGACGAGGCAGGCCAGGCCTGGTCCGCCCAGGCGCGGCAGGTTTTCGTGGCCAGTGGCGCCAACTTCGTCGATCTGGAAGTGCGCATCCCCCGTCCACGGTTGTGGTGGCCCAATGGCAGCGGTGAGCCACACCTTTACACGCTCAAAGTGCAGGCCGAAGTGGATGGCCGGCCGGTCGCGGCGGCGCCCCGACGCTATGGTGTGCGCACCGTGGCCCTGGATACCACCCCGGGCCATTTTGCCGTGGTCGTCAACGGACAGCCCCTCTTTATCAAGGGCGGCAACTGGGTGTCGGCGGATTCGCTGTACGGGCGGCTGACCGATGCCAAACTCTCCACCTTGGTAGCCGAAGCGGCCGAGGCCAACTTCAACACGCTGCGCCTCTGGGGCGGCGGCCGCTATGAGGCCGATGCCTTCTACGATGCCTGCGACCGCCACGGCATCCTGGTCTGGCACGATTTCATGAGCGCCTGTGCCCCCTTGCCCGCGGATGAGCCCTGGTTTGTCGACGAGTTCCGCCGCGAGGCCCAGTACCAGATCCGCCGCCTCCGCAGCCGGGCCTGCCTGATGCTCTGGTCGGGCAATAATGAAGTCGCGCAGGGTTACGGCTGGATCACGTTCACGGACGCTCTGGGTAAGCATCGCGATCCGGGCTGGGGGCTGTACCACGATCTGCTGCCGCAGTTGGTGCGCCAGCTCAGCCCCCATGTGCCATACCGGCCCAGCAGTCCGTATGGGGGTGCCCAAGACGTCAATGATGGCCGCGAAGGTGACTGCCATCACTGGATGGTGATGCGATCGGAGTCGGAATACTGGTCCAACCCCTGGTACTGGGATTCCCAGGCGACGCCCCTCTTCAATTCCGAGTACGGCTACGGCGGGCCGTGTTGCCTCGAAAGCACCCGGCAGTACCTGGGCACCGATCAGCCGGATCTGTTCAGTGAGACCGGCCGCCAGCACACCAACACCTTCTATGACATCCCGCGCGTCAACTTCAGCATCGGCCAGCACTACCGCGACCCGCAAGGGCTGTCCTTGGAGCAGTACATCCTGCTGGGAGGCCTGTGTCAGGGCCTGAACCTGGGCTATTCCCTGGAGAGCCTGCGCGGCAACGACCACTCGATGGGCGGCATTTTCTGGATGTACAACGACACCTGGGGCGAAAACGGCTGGACCATCATCGACTACTACCTGCGCCGCAAGGTGTCGTACTACAACGTCAAGCGTTGCCTGGCGCCGCAGCGGCTGATGCTGCGCCGCGGCGGGCAGGCCTTTGGGGGCAGCCCGGAGGAGGTGCTTCTGCTGGGGATCAACGACCGGGCGGAGCCTTTGGCCGGCCGCTGCGAACTGGGATACCTGAGCTACGATGGCCGGCAGCGCGACCTCCAGACCGTCGAATTCCGCGTTGAGCCGCGGCACAAGTCCATTATCGGCCGGGTGGTGGTGCCCGACGCCTCACGCCTGACCCAGGGCACCCTGGTCGCTATTCCGGGGGCCGGGGCCGGGGCGGGATTGGATCCGGCGATCTGGCACCGGGCGCCTTTCCGGCAGCTTGGTGTGCCGCCCACCCCCATCCGCATCGTCGGGGCCCGGACCCAGGAGGATGACCTGGCCATCACTTTGGCCAGTGCAGGCTATGCCCACGCGGTCCACCTGAATGTAGGTGGGGATTTCCGCCTCAGCGACCACTACTTCGATCTGCTGCCGGGCGTGCCGCACACCGTGACCATCTTCGGCGGCCGGGCCCTGGATCCCGCCCGGCTCACGGCCGCGGGCGTGACGGCCCATTGACCTCGCCCCCCGCCCCGAAATCGCCGGACCCGGCGTTTGGCAACCTTCCCGTTCTGCCGTATCATGTGCGGCTCGCAACCGTCGCTCCGGCCTGTCGGCCGGGGCTGCAACCCAGGACGGAGACCCAGTCCCATGGCCGAATTCCAGCGTTTTTCCCCCCGCGCCCCCAAGGGCACTTATCGCCTGGCCAAGAAATCGTCGGTCGGCATCATGTTCGTCGATTACAAGAACACCGATGACCTGCGCCGCCTGATGACTCCCAACGGCAAAATCCAAAGCCGCAAACGCACCGGCATGACCGCCCACGAACAGCGCATCGTCTCCGCGGCCATCAAGCGGGCCCGCTTCATGGCCCTCTTGCCTTACACCAGCGCCACGCTGTAATCACTGTGGTCGCAGCGATCCCAGGAACCCGGGACCGGCCGGTATCGGCCGGTCCCGGGTTCCTGTCGCTTTCCTGGTTTCTGTAATTCCTGCCGGTTCTTCGCCCGTCATATAATCCGCCCTATGGCTGGCAAGACCATTTCCATCCGCGGTGCCCGCGAGCACAACCTCCAGGGCGTCGATATCGATATCCCGCGCGATCAGCTCGTCGTCATCACCGGGCTGTCCGGTTCGGGCAAAAGCTCCCTCGCTTTCGACACCATCTACGCCGAGGGCCAGCGCAAGTACGTCGAAAGCCTTTCGGCCTACG
>JAJXSS010000348.1 GCA_021784455.1 Planctomycetota bacterium | reverse complement strand
CCTAAGACCAGCCTCAAAGTCCGCCGCCTGAAGTGCTCCTGGAACCGCCAAACCCTGCTCAATGTTCTTGCCGGCAATGGATAACCTCAAATGCAATTGCCCTGGGTGGACGGACCCGCCATTTGACTCCATCCGGCTTTCGTTTACGATATTTTGTTCAGCTTCGGCTGAGACAATTTGCGTCCGCCCATGCCCTCCTAGCTCAATTGGTAGAGCAGCTGACTCTTAATCAGCGGGTTGAAGGTTCGAGTCCTTCGGGGGGCATTAAAAACCTCTTAATTCAAGGGGTTTTTTTATTTCCCGGGGTCGCGTCCCGCGAGGGATAATGCCCGCTGGCCGCTACCGCGAGCACGGGGCACGAGCCGGGCCTTCTGCCGGCCGGTGCTCCGAAACGCGGGCGGCCAAATTCTAACGGGAGCGCGGTGGGGGATGTTGCCCCGGTCAGAAGATGGAGAAATAGGGCGGCGAGTGGCCGGTGGCCAGGAAATAGGTGGTCCCTACGCCCAACCAGACAAAGCTGATGGCCAACTCGCCCGCGATAATACCCACGGCAAAGGGCAGCACCCGGTTCGCCAGGCGGGCGCCCCCGACCTTGACGACCGCCATTTTGGCCGCCCAGCCCAGGAGGAAGGAAAAAGCGAAACGGTTGGCCGGATACGTACCCCAGACCAGAAAGAGGACCGGATGGATGGGCCAGCGGCTCCAGCGGGTGCGCAGGAAATAGGCGCCGATGACCAACACCATGCCGATGGCCAGCCATTGATAGGCGCCGTCGGCGGGGGAGAACAGGGCCAGATGCTGGAGGCCAGTGGCCGCGGTGGCCTGGGTGAGGGTGCCGCGGGCCGCCATGTCGGCGGCATAGGAGGTGAGTTTGTCGAAGGGCAGGGAGGGAAGGATGACTCTCTCGAAGCCGGTGACATTGCTGAGGCCGTAGGTGTACTGGGTCCAGAGCGTGGCGGCCCCGGCCACGACAAAGCCGACGAGGATCATGGCCACCAGTGCCGGCCACAGCCGGCCCGGGCTGCCGCCATCGGGGCGGTCGGCGATCTTGAGGCCGTTGACCAGGTTGGCCATGAGGGCCGTGCGGGTGTCGCCCACGAGCATGATGGAGGCCATGGCCAGCACGATGTAGTTGGTCGGTCCCAGGACATCGACGCCGAAGAGCGCGGTGAGCACCGCCACGGGCATCCAGTAGGGTTGGATGAAGAACATCCCGGTTTCGGCCACGATCCGCGACAGAACGAGGAAGATGATCAGAATGCAGGCGACACAGGCCAGGGCCAGGGGCCAGTTCAGGCCACCCGTGGTAAGCATGGCCGCGGCCAGAAGCGAGGCGAAGACAAGCCCGCGTGCGGCCCACAGGGAAGTGCGGGGGATTGGGCCGCGGGACAGGCCCAGGGCCCCGCGGGCCACCTGCAGATAGTAATGCCTTCCGCTATACAGGATCATGGCCGCCAAAGCGACGTAGCCGCCGAAACGCAGCATGTTGGCACGCTTGGCGCCGAGGTAGTCGGCATCCAGGACCTGCCCGGTGGCCGCCATGGCCAAGGCCAGGAGGGTAAAGGCCAACGGGGCGATGCCCAGGGAGAAACTGATGGCCCCATTCAGGAAGAACGCGAAGGCGATCACGGTGAGAAAGAGCGCCGGTGCAAAGTAGGCCTGGGCAGATTCCATGTGAGCAGCCGAGGGGAACAGAGTACTCAGGGGGCGGAAGGGCAGTTCCAGAGGCACCCGGGGCAGCCCCGGATACCACACGGCCAGGCCGTTGAGCAGGTGCAGGCAGAAGACGGCGATAAAGGCCGCCCAGAACAGCCGCTGGGTGGCCATGCGCGGCAGGACGCGGCCGGGCTCGCGGGCAAACATTTCAGAAAGAAAACGAGGGATGGGATAGAGCAGGTGCTCGCGATCGGACCACTGGGGGTGAACGATCATCGCCAGACACAAGGACGCGAGGCCCAGCAGCAGGGCCACGCTGCCCCACAGGCGAATGCAAGGCCACCACACGCGCCAGGGGAAGTTACGCAGCATGGAACTGGAGTCCGGGGCGCCACCCAGAACCAGAGGCTGCACGACCTTGGGGTCGTTACGTCCGCCGGCCAGCAGCACACCGTTGCCGGCGGGGGCCGGCAGCACCACCCCAGGCAAGGCCTGGGCCAGCAGGATGCGGTTCAACCGGGTCACTTCATGCGGCGTCGCCGCCCGCTGCGGCCGCGCGGTGACGGGCGTGGCGGCGGACGGCTCGCCGGCGGAATCCGCGAGCCAGGGGGCGACGGACAGGGCGCCATTGACGGCCGCCAGGAGTTGGCGGCGGGTGTCGGCCGTGATTCTCTTTTGGTGCGATGCCTGGTTGAAGGCGGAGCGTCCGGCATGATCGAGGTGCCGCCAGAGCGCACGCAGCGCGGGCTGGCCGCGCCCCTGGGCCGCCTGCAGGACCGCCTGGACCAGTTGCGGCCAATCGGTGACCTGGCCCGGAGCCAGTTCGGAGGAGCCGCCGGGCACATAGCTCATCACGTGGGCGGCCTGCCACGAGGTGTTGATCTGCAGCCAGTAACCGGGCATGGCCAGATTGGTGGATGCGGTGCGAAAGAAGCCGGCGCCCGGCCAGGCGCAGGCGGCCAGTCCAAGGGCCACCACCACGCCGATTTCCCCGCCGGACAGCAGGCGCAGCCTGAATACGCGGCCGATCAGGGGATTGACCAGCAGGAGCAGCGCCGCGGCGAACCCCAGCACGGAAATCGGCAGCAGGTCGTTGATCAAGGAGGCCTGGCGGATGACAAAATCGTTGTAGTAGGTCGCCCCCGAGATGACCAGGCCCAGCAGCAGACCCAGGATAACGGATCGCCACGTCATAGCTCACGCACCTGCGATAGTTTGGCTCAGGTTGGGATCGTCGTGCAAATCCATTACGAAGCGCACACCGGCATTTGCGCTCCCGCCGCCTTGAGCCAGGCGTCCAGTGTCACCCGCAACTGCCTGGCCTGGGCGGGGACTTTCCCGGCGAGATTATGTTGTTCGTACGGATCGTCTTTCAGGCTGTACATTTCCAGCCGGTCATCCTCGTAGAAGTGGATCAACTTGGTATCACCCTCGCGGATGGAACTGCACGGTGTGGTCTGTTCGGTGTAATGCGGGAAATGCCAGTGCAAGGCCTGGCGAAGCAGAACCCCGTTGGGTGCAAAGAGGGGGAGGAGGTTGACCCCGTCGAGCGAATGGTCCGGTCTTCCATGCACGCCCGCCATCGCCCGCAAGGTCGGGAAGAAGTCGTCGGTGATGACCGGCGTATGGCAAACGCTGCCGGGTCGGACCACGCCCGGCCAACGAATAATCATCGGTACCCGCACCCCGCCCTCGTAAAGATCGCACTTACCGCCGCGCAGCGGGAGATTGGAGGTTTTGTCACTATTGCCGCCGTTGTCAGAAATGAATACCACCACCGTCCGCTCGGTCAGATTCAGTTCGTCCAGCTTCCGCAGGAGACGCCCGATGTTCTCGTCCAGGTTATCGATCATGGCGGCATAAACAGGATTGCGCTGCGGGTCGTTGGGATTCACCCGGGCCTGGTATCTGGCGATGGTCGGTGCCGGTGCCTGCAGCCGGTCGCCGATCGAGGTGTGCGGCGCGAAGTGGCTCATGTACAGGAAGAACGGTTTGTCCTTGTTCAGGTCCATGAACTTCATCGCCTGATCGGTCAGAACGTCGGTGAGATAATCGTCAGGCTTGCCCGCCGGCATATGCGACAGATGAAACGTCCGTCCGTTGGCGATGGTGCGGCGGTACGGATAGAAATAGTCAGGTGGCTGGCCCAGATCGCTGCCAGCGATATTGAGGCCGAAGCCCTGGTCCTGCGGCTCGAACCCGGGACCGCCGAGATGCCACTTGCCAACACTGGCGGTTACGTAGCCGGCCTTGTGGAGAGCTTCGGCAATAGTGATTTCTTCCAGTGGTAGTTGCCTGCGGATCTGCGGTCCGAGCAGTTTCCTGTTGGTTGGATTCTGGAACTGGATGATATGCGTCATGTGAAGACGGGCGGGGGAACGTCCCGTCATGATGCTGGCCCGGGTGGGCGAACACACCGGAGCCGCGGCATAGGCGTCCGTGAACAGCATTCCCTGTCTGGCCAGCCGGTCCATGTTGGGGGTCTTATAGAAGCTGCTGCCGTAGCAACCCACATCCCGCCAGCCCTGGTCGTCAGTGAGGATGAAGACGAAGTTCGGCTTGTGTCCGTTTCCTTCGCTGGCCCATGACACCCCGGCCCGCAGTGCGGCCCACGCGCCCCAGGCCCCAAGCATCCCCTTGCAGGCACCGTTCAGAAACTCCCGCCGATGAAGCTTTCGCATAGGGCTGATGCTCCGTTCGGTGCCCTTTTCCCAACCGGCGACAGGTTGACCGAGCCGGCGTGGTGACACGGTTCGAAGGATGGCAGTAGCCTGTTCCCTGGCTCTCTAATCCAAAAGGCCTGCTCCAGACCAGGGCTGCGCCGGTCCCTCGTGCTCCCGGTCACTTCCCCAATGGCACGGCTCCAGGAAGGTCCGATTCGGGCATACTCGGATACGCTGCCGGAGCGGGGCCGTAGGGTGCGGATTCTCCCCACCTAAAAGCCAAGCTTTTGCCAGGGCCCCGGGATGCGTCCTCCCCGGCACGTCCACAGTTCGCGCCGGGCGCACTCCATCACCAGACTGTCAATCGTCATCATGCTGGGAGCGGCGGTGGCAGTGCCCGGGGGAAGCTGGTGCACCCAGGGCCGCTTCCCCTGGCGGTCGGTCAACATGCGACCGGCCGCGGCCGGGGTAATATGACCGTGGAACTGCTGGAGCATGTCGGCCATGCGCCGCTCCCGATACCGCGAATAGGCGTTGCCGTCACGCCGCAGTTTCTGTCGAGTGGCCCTTTGCAGCGGAGCGCAGGCATAGTGGTTGGCGCGGCAGGCACTGGCGCAATTGCGTTCGATGTGTAACTGGTGCGAGGAGGCCTCAATCACCGCGGTGTGACCCGCCGCATCCGCCAGCAACAGGATGAACGGACCCGCATGGCGCATCTGTTGCATACAGAT
>JAJXSS010000347.1 GCA_021784455.1 Planctomycetota bacterium | reverse complement strand
GCCGCCCAGCCGCCCCAGGGCCAGTGGCGCATTCACTTCCACGTGCCGCTGTTCCTGGGTCGTCTGGGCGGTCTGGCTACCACCCAGGCCGAGATCCGGCCCTGCCTGGCCGCCGCCCGTGCCAGCGGCGTTCCTCACTTTGAGGTGGAAACGTATGCCTGGAGTGTGCTGCCTGCGGAACTCAGGCCGGCCGATCTTTCGGCCGGGATCGCCCGGGAACTGCAATGGGTGGTGAACCCGCCGCCTCCGGGGGACCAATGTAGGTAGGTCCATCACCGGGGCTCAGGCCTGCGGCCCAAGGGCGAGCGAGACTTTGTGAGCCCTAAAGGCGGGCCGCCAGTGCCACCGGAACCGGCCTGCATTGACCCGCGGGGCCCCCCCACGTCGGCAATGGGCTTGCTATCGGCTTGACAGCGCCTGGGTTTGGGCTAAACTGGCTGATTCGCCGAATAGTTCGGCCAGCGAGCGGATTTTGCTTCCATGAACCGACAGACAACCTTACTCAACAGCCAGGATGCCCCGGCCCAGTGGTGGGTGGTGGATGCCGCCGACCAGGTTTTGGGCCGCCTGTCCGTCAAACTGGCCCGGGTCCTGATGGGCAAGCATCGGCCCACCTACACCCCGCATTGCCCCAGCGGCGACTTTGTCGTGGTGATCAACGCCGACAAGATCCGCCTCACCGGGTCCAAGGCCGACCTGAAGGTTTTCCAGCGCTATACCGGCTATCCCGGCGGGCAGAAGCGGTTTTCCTACCGCTGGATGCTCGAAAATGACCCGGAAACGCTGCTGGAGCGGTCGGTCCGCCGCATGATGCCGCGCAACAAGCTGCGCGCCCACCGCATCGCCCGGATGAAGGTGTACAAGGGAACCGAGCATCCCCATCAGGCTCAGCGGCCTCAGCCGCTGCCCTGACCAAGGGGTTATTTCCGGCCGGATAAAACATGCCGGCCGGCAGGTTGGAGCAAGCCCAGACCATGGCAGAAGAAGCCCTTACCAGCACGCTGACACCCCCGCCCGCCCCCGGACTGGCTGCCGCCGCTCCGGTCGTCTCCGCAGCAGCCGCCCCTGTCGCGGCCGCCCCGGCGGTCCGCAAGGTCTCTGAGCCGGCCAAGCCCGATAAGGGCGGCTGGGTCTGGGGCACCGGCCGACGCAAGAGCGCGGTGGCCCGGGTGCGCGTCAAGCCCGGCACCGGCAAGTTCCTGGTGAATGGCCGCGAGTCGGACAAGTATTTCACCGAACTGCGCGACCAGCATAGCGTGCTGTCGCCTCTGAAGGTGACCAGCACCCAGGGCAAGCTGGATGTGGCGGTCAACGTCAACGGTGGCGGCTTCACCGGCCAGGCCGGGGCCGTGCTGCTGGGGCTGGCCCGGGCCCTGAAAGGCTACGACCCCGCTCTGGAGCCCATGCTCCGCGAGCACGGCATGCTCACCCGCGATGCCCGTGAAGTCGAACGCAAGAAGTACGGCCTGCGTGGCGCCCGCCGCGGCATGCAGTGGGCCAAGCGCTGAGCCGCGACCCCCGGCTGTTCCCCATTCCCAAACAACAAAAACCACCCGCTTCACGGCGGGTGGTTTTGTCTTATGCCCAAGGTCCGCACGCACCTGGCGCAAGATCGCGCAGCGCCGCTTACCCCTTACCCCTTAACCTTTACCCCTGTATTGGCCTTGCACGTGCGCAGCCACACATCCACTTCGGGCTGCTCATAGCCCTTCCAGGCATAGGGGTCGTCCCCCCACACGGGCACGATGCGCCGGTCATCGGCCGTGGCCGCCGAGGCGTTGCGCTTGGGATCCGAGGCGCCCCAGGGCAACAGGGACCAGGCGTTCATGTAGTGGTTCACCAGCACGCGGCGGTAGCAGTCGGAGGTCCGGTTGCGGTAGGAGCAGTGCAGCAGATAGCCGTTGAAGAACACCACCGTTCCGGTCTTGACCTCCACCGGCACCTTGGCCGACTCGTCAAACCCATGGCTTTCGGGGGCAAAGTCCCATTCCTCCTCGCGGTCATGTTTGCGCTGGGGGTACAGATAGCCCGGCCGGTGCGAGCCGGGGATGACCCACAGGCAGCCGTTCTCCCGGGTGGCATCATCCAGGGCGATCCAGGCGCCGATGAGCGAGCGGTCGCGGGTGGGGATGTAGATCTCATCCTGGTGCCAGGCCTGCCCCTGGAAGCCCGGCGGCTTGACGAACAGCATGGACTGCATGCACTTGACCCGGCCGTCCCAGTAGGGCAGGTGTGCGGCCGTGATCTGAGAGAGCACCCGGCCGATGGCCGGATGTTTCACGTACTTGAGCATGACCGGGCTGATGTAGTGGGGCTGATGAAGGCACAGGATGCTTTGCAGGGCCTGGGCATCGCTGATGTCCGGCGGCAGGGGTTTGAGGGCCGGGGCGGGATAGCCGCCGCGGGCCAGTTTGATCGTGTCTTTGTGCATCTCCTGAACTTCGGCCTGGCTGACCAGATCGGCGGCGACGAAGAAGCCCTCGCGGACGAAGGAGCGGACTGCATCGGCCGACAGGGTTCCCGGGGCAGAGGCGGCGGTGCGGGTGAAGCTCATGGGCGGGCTCCTATACGAGATTGTTCAAACATTAGCCTCCTTGGCCGGTAGCGGCACGATGGTGGATTCGCAAGCCGATGCCCATAATTCGCGCCATAAGCGGGCTGAAAGCCGCCAATCAGGACATTGGGAGCTGATATCATTTCCAAAATGGACATTCCCGGCGTAACACGGGGAACCGTTGCAACGGCGGACAGGCTGCGGTTGACCCACCTTCAAGGGGGGCAGGCGGCCTACCGGCCGGGGGAGGTTTTCGGCCCGCGCACGCTGGGGGATTTTGAGTTTGTCTGGATCGTCGCGGGGCAAGTGAGCTACGAGTTCAATGGTCAGCGTCTGGCGGCACCGCCCGGCACCCTCATTCTGGGCCGGCCGGGCTTTCACGAGACATACCACTGGGACCCGCAGCAGACCTCGCGGCACCTGTACTATCACTTCGGGGTGGCCACCATGCCGAAGGACTGGCCGGAGCTGGACCACTGGCCGGTGGTTCGCCCGGTTGAGGCTGGCAGCGGTGAGGCGATCAAGGCCCTGTTCCGTCAGGTGCTGGATCAGTGGGAGGGGCAAGGCGCCCGGCGCGATGTGGTGCCTTCGCGAGGCCTGACCCGGCTGGTGGAAGCGATGATCGAGCTGTTTCTGCATCCCTCGGCCGAGGCCGAGGCCCTGCCGGCGGGGGTCCGGCCCGAGCCGGTGGTGCGGGCCCTGGCCTGGCTGGGGCAGCGGCTGGACCAGCATCCCGACCTGGTTTTGCGGCTGGGGGACATGGCCAAGGCCGCGGCCATCAGCCCCAAACACCTGTGCCGGCTGTTCCAGCGGCACCTGCAGGTCCGGCCGATGGAGGCCGTGCGTCTGATGCGGATGGAGCGGGCCCTGATGCTGCTGACGCGGAGCAACCTGAGCATCAAGGAGATCGCCGCACGCTGCGGCTTCATCAGCCCCTACCATTTTTCCCGCAGTTTCAGCAAGGTATACGGGCTGCCGCCCACGGTAGTGCGCCAGCAGACCAATCAGGGCGCTCCGCCCCCGGACAGCCCGCTGCCGTTTGCGTTCCGCAGCAACTCATAGGTTCGGCCGGGGCCGAATCTACCATGCGAGACACCCCCGGAGCCTGTGCCATGAAACCCGACTCATCCGATGCAACCCAGTCACTGCCCTGGGATCGAATCGAGGTGGTGGTGGGGGACATCACCCATCTGGCCGTGGATGCCATTGTCAATGCCGCCAATACCAGCCTGCTGGGCGGCGGGGGGGTGGATGGGGCCATCCATCGGGCCGCCGGGTCGAAACTGCTGGCCGAGTGCCGCACCCTGGGCGGCTGCGCCACGGGATCGGCCAAGATCACGGCGGGGTACCACCTGCCGGCACGCCACGTGATCCACGCCGTGGGGCCGGTGTGGGGCGGCGATGAGAGCGTCAAGCTGGGCGACTGCCACGCGGATGTGCTCTTGGCCTCGTGCTACCAGACAGCGCTGGATCTGGCCCGGGAGAAGGGGGTTGAGACCATCGCGTTTCCGTGCATTTCCACCGGGGTGTACCGCTTTCCCAAGGAGCGGGCGGCCCGGATCGCCCTGGGGCACGTGCTGGGGTTCCTGAAATCGAGTGGCATACCTCGAAAGGTGACTTTCTGCTGCTTTGCGGAAAGCGATGCGGAGATTTACCGTCGGCTGATCGCGGCCCCCGGAAGTTGGATGGGGACCGTGCGGCGGTAGGTTCGGCCAGGGCCGACCTACGGGAAAAGGCCGGCGGCGAGGCTGGCCTGGGCCAGGACCAGGGCCACGGCGTTGGAAAGGTTGTAGCTGCGGACCGGGCCGGGCATGGGGATGTAGAGGCAGTGATCCGCCCAGCGTTGCCGCCATTCCGGGGGCAGGCCGCGGGTTTCCGAACCAAAGAGCAGCACATCCTCATCGCGCCAGGCGGCCCGGTCGTAGCGGGTGGCGCCGTGCTTGGTGATCAGCCAGGGGGGGCGCGGGCCCAGCCAGTCGAGGAAGGCCGGCGGGTTGGGATGCTGGACCAGTTGAAGGTGCGGCCAGTAGTCCAGGCCGGCGCGTTTGACGGCCTTGTCGCTGATGCCAAAGCCCAGGGGACCGATCAGGTGCAGCCGGGCCTGCATGCCCACGCACTGGCGGGCGATGTTGCCGGTGTTGGGCGGGATCTCGGGTTGGAAGAGGGCGATGTTGAGCATGGGGAAACCGGTGCGGCAGGGGAAGAAGCCGCGCCAGAATAACAGGATCAAATCAAGCCAGGGAAAATTGAACCACCTAAGGACACGAAGAAGAAGCGGAAAACAGGCCATTGCTTTCCAGTCTTGGTGCCCTGGGTGTCCTTGGGGGTTCAACGCCTCTTCTTCAACTTATTCCTACGCGGCTCGTTAACCATGGCTCCCTGCGTTGCTCGGGCACCGCAGCGATTCCGCAACCAAGAAGCCTTCAGGGCGGGGACTGCCTGGTTTTCTGAGGGATTCTCCTCGTTCTTGAGTCAGGAGCAGATTCGCATTCGAATTGGGCTTGCTTTTCTTC
>JAJXSS010000346.1 GCA_021784455.1 Planctomycetota bacterium | reverse complement strand
TTCCGATCTGGATTTCGCGTTGGCACGTGGATGACCTGATGCGACTGGAGGGGGCGGGCCGGCTGGCCAGCGCCGGTCTGGTCGAGCCATTCGACGGCCGGGGCATCCGGATGGGGGATACGCGCGTGGCTGCGGTGCGGCTGCCGCACGATAGCAAGGGAACGGTGGGATTCGTGGTGGAAGGGGCCGGCGGCAGCCTGGGTTTTGCCACCGATCTGGGGCACGTGCCCGAAGAACTGGTGGAGCGCTGCGCCGCGGCCGGGGGCGGGCGGGGGGTGGATATCCTGGCCATCGAGAGCAACTACGATCCCTTCCTGCAGCGGACCAGCCGCCGGCCGGTGTTTCTGAAGAACCGGATCATGGGCGGCCACGGACACCTGTCGAACGAGCAGGCGCTGGCGGCCGTGGTGCGGTTGGTGGAGCGCGGCCGGGGGGGCCGGCCGGAAAAGGTGGTGCTGCTGCACCCCAGCCGGCAGTGCAACGGCCCGCAGATCATCCGGCGGGTTTTCAACGCCGACCCGCGGGTGGCGCGGCGGATCGTGCTGACTCAGCAGCGGCGGTGCTCGGCCTGGATCGAGGTGCGGCGGCCGGCGGCGATGGAGGCGGGGCAGATGGAGCTGTTTGCCGAGCCGTGATCGGGGGCGATCGGCGGCCACGTTCGCGGTCGCGGGTCATTCCTTATCGGCGGTTTCGAAGACGCCGAGGATTTTGCTCAGGGAGTTGTAAGGCATGTAGCCGACATTGACCGTGAGCGGGTCGGAGGTGTTGTTGAGCGTGATCACCCGGCCATCGCAATACAGCACGTTGACGAACTGACGCTCATGGTTGGTCCGGGGTACGACGCCCCACGGGGCCAGGCTGGGGTCGCACAGGAAGTCCACATCGCACGCCAGAGCCCGGATCGGTTGCCCCTGGCGATTCAGGCCCAGATCGGCCAGGCGGATGTGATCGGGCGGCGGGGGATTGCCCGATAAGGCCGCCACGGATGCATGGCGGTAGTAGTAGTCGCTCTGGGCCTGGGTTACCCCGACCTTGGCCAGTTCGGTGGCGGCGTCCACGGGCTGGTCGGCACCAGGGCAGAAGATGGCCCGGGAGTATTGGCCCAGGTAATTATGGAGCAGCAGGCCCGCCCCGACAGGCTCGCCGCTCTGCAGGCATACCAAGCTGGTGACGTCGCCGGTGACGGGATAGAAGTTGTAGGCCGTAGCCGGCGGGGCCTTGGGACCGTAGGGAATGACTCCGTTGTTGTCGGCGGCATAACTGAAAATGGCGATGCCGATTTGCCGCAGATGGGACTGACAGGCGATGCGTTGGCTGGCCGCTCGGGCCCGGGCCAGGGCCGGCAGGCTCAGACCCACCAGCAGGGCGATGAGAGCGATAACCACCAGAAGCTCGGTGAGTGAGAACGCCCGAACATGGCAGAGGGGAGGCGTCATGGCCCGGACTCCGATCGATTAGCCCCGGCGTTCAGCGTCGGGTAACGAGTGCGGGCAGCAGCAGCAGCACCAGTCCCAGCGTGGCAGGCTCCGGCGCGGCGGTCAGTCGGACATTGTCCAGATCCCAGAACCCGCCCGATCCGCCCGGATTGATCAGAATCCCGATGGGGCGGCCGGCCCAGGCGTCACTGGTCTGGACGGCGGGCAGGCTGGTGCTGAAGTCGATGAGCTGATCGTAACGGACGCCGGCATCGGTCAGGCTTATGGTCGAAGCCGCGATGGTGGGGCGGGTGCCGTCCGCGGCCAGATAGTACAGACTCAGCGTGAGCGTCGCGTCGGAGGCGGGCGGCTGGTAGTAGCTCGTGGCCACCCCCACCCGCAGGGTGTAGGCTGAATCGACATCATAGGTGGCGGCCAGATCCTGGCTGATGGCGTTATTGGGAATGGCGCAGAGAAACGCAAGCTGGTTGCCATCGGCATTGCCGATGTGACTGGGATCAGTCAAAGCGCTGTTGACAAAGACTCCGCTATTATTGTCGGCGGGGCGGGTCCAGGAGTCGATGGCCGCCACGGCACCGAACTTGTTGTAGCCGGGTTGGGACGGATCGGTGTTGTTGATGGCGGGCGACTCAAAGGAGTTATTGGCTACCAGCACAGCGGCCGCCTGGGTGTGCCCGGCCGTTGCCAGAACCGCTGACAAAACCACGAGAGCGATGGAGTGAACGCTACGCATAAAAAGCAGCCTAATGGGGAATATCAGAGGAGATCAATGGAGCTGATAATACCTTATTGCCGGGGTGATGACGAACGGGGTTGATGAGATCACCCGATGAAGTGGTTGCTGCCCCCCATCTTGTTCCTGGTGTGTCTGGGGCTGATGGTCCTGTTGCGCTGGTGCTGGCCACTGGCGGTGGTGGTTCCATACCCCTATCGCTATGGGGGCGTGGGGCTGATGCTGCTGGGTGTGCTGACCGGATCGGCCGGAGCCCTGACGTTTCTCAAGGCCCGCACCAACATCCATCCCTTCCATGAGGCGGACCAACTGGTGACCAGCGGTCCATTTCGCTTCAGCCGCAATCCGATGTACCTGGGGCTGCTGCTCAACCTGGTGGGGATCGGGCTGCTGCTGGGGGCGGTTTCGCCCGTGCTGGGGCCGCTGGCCTTTCTGGCCACGGCCGACCGCTGGTACATCGCCGGGGAGGAACGGATGCTAAAGCGTAAATTCGGCCCGGCGTTTGCGGCCTATCGGCAGCGGGTGCGGCGGTGGATCTGAGCCGCAGAGGCCCGGATGCCGCGGCGGGTCTTGAAGACGGTGGGGCAGTCCCTGGGGGAGCTTCTGAATTCGGGTGATGGATCTAGCCCCCAAATCCGGGCCCCACCCGCGCGTCTTAATTCCGGCGTGTCTTTTTGTGTTTGCCGGGTGCTTGCCGGGGGGAGTATCCTGTGCCCGAAACTCCCGGAGCCCCGCCCATGAAAGTTATTGCGTTCAACGGAAGTCCCCGGCCTGATGGCAACACCAGCCTTCTGCTGAAGCACGTGTTGGCGCCGCTCCAGGCCCAGGGCTTCCAGACCGAGATCGTCCAACTGGGGGGCAGCAACATCCATGGTTGCCGGGGCTGCTATGCGTGCCGGCAGATGAAGAACGGACGCTGCGCCCACGAGGATGATCGAGCCAACGAATTCATGGCCAAGATGTTTCAGGCGGATGGCATCATTCTGGGTTCGCCGACGTATTACGCGGACATTACGCCGGAGGTGAAGGCCCTGATCGACCGGGCTGGGTTCGTGGCCGGGGCCAGCGGGGGTTTGCTCAAGCGCAAGGTGGGGGCGGCGGTGATTGCGGTGCGGCGGGCGGGGGAAATTCACGCGTTCGACTCGATCAACCACTTCTTTCTGATCAGCCAGATGATCGTCCCCGGCTCGTGCTACTGGAACGTAGGCATCGGCCGGGATAAAGGGGATGTCGCCAAAGATGAGGAGGGACTGAGGACGATGCGGGTGCTGGGCGAGAACATGGCGTGGCTGCTGGAGAAGGTGGCCCAGGGGAGTGCCGCGGGGGCCTGACACAGGGCCTTGGGGCCCGCCGGGGGCGGTGCTTGCCGCGTCTGCGTCCATCCGGCCGGGGGACTGACAGCGTCTCAACCTGTTTTCGTTTGCGGCCCCGAACCCCTCTGCCGCACGTCATTGCCCGCGCCCATCCACGCCTTGACCCAGTCGACTACTGTCCGTGGTTCCACCTCATCCCAGTGCACGGCGCGGCTCCGGGCCCGGTCGGCACTGGCGGCCGCCATCTTGGGCTGGTAGTACGGTCCGTCGGCCACCGCAATTGTGGGAATACCGGCCGCCCCCGCCACCACCGCCGCGTGGAATCGTGCGGTCACGATGCATTGGTAATCCAGTAGTTGGCGGCAGGCCTCACGGTAATCCCAGTCCGGCCAACGGACCTGCTCCGCGGGTAGGCCAGCGTCCACGAACAGCCGCACCGTCTGCTCAAAATCCGCCTGCCAGGCGTTGTGAAAACAAAAACCTTCCAGGGCAAATCCCGCAGTGTGGAGTTCCCGCACCACGGCCTGCCACCACTTGCGGGCGGCCTCATGATTGGTTGCCCCGTGCTGGGGATAGAAATTGACCCCCACGCGTCCGTTGTTGGCTCGCGCAGGAACCCTCAGTTCCATCGCTTCTCTCACCCGGAAGCCATCATCAGGGTGGTGCTCGACCACCATACCCAGACGGCGGCAAGTGCTCAGTGAATCTTCATCACGCACTTTGACCAGCGCTCCGCGCAGGGCATTGCGCACGCGTCGGCCATTGGCGGGACGCCGAAATGGACCGATTCCGAGCGGCGCCGTTGCGATGGGCACCCCAGAAAACTGGGCCAGTTCCACCGGCGCCAGCAGATACTCGTAGTCAAATACATCTGTCAGATAGCCCCCGCCTACGAGGTACAGAATTTCACAGTCCCTGATCGCCTGAGCCCAACCCCGGGACTCCTTCGACTGTAATTGCTCTTGCGGATCAAAACGAAGCCAGGGCGGCGGTACCCGCCGCCTGAGGCGCCGGCCGATTCTGGTCATCAGGTTGGGAGCCGCCGGCGGCCGGCCCGTGCTCGGGGTGTAAGCCAGCACCTTGACGCTGGGAAACAGCGCCTTTGTATAACCGGGCACCCGGCTCAGGACGGCCACCGAGTCGCCAAAGCTTCCTTGCATATCGCGCAGAGCAATCGCCAGCGCCAGTTCGTCGCCGACGTTTCCGCAGCCATAGCCGCCCCACAGCATGCACCGCGTTGGATGCTTCATGGCCCGAGGATCTCCGCAGCGATCGATCGGCCGGCACCGGTCCCGACCGACTACCCGCAGACATTATCGGATATCCTTTTCTGCTACATGACCTTACATGCCGTCGGCTTCTCCGGGGATGCCCGGTCCCAGTACCGTCGTCCGCTCGTTCCTATGCGGTACCTCCACCGGCCGGCAGCCCAATTCCCAGATGTCGGGTGCCCCCGAGAGGGCGTGGCGACGACCATGCCCACTGGAGTGCCGCCGCGGGTTCTAGTGCATTGTCACAGGATGATTTTAGGGTAGACCGATTTCAGTTTGCGTCGCGCGTCGTTGATTTTGAATTGCCAGTCCACGC
>JAJXSS010000345.1 GCA_021784455.1 Planctomycetota bacterium | reverse complement strand
ACCCAGCGCGGCAGGACGGTGGTGTTCTACGGTGACAAGAGCAACTGGTGGGCGTGCTATGCCTTCTGGGTGTTCAAGCTGTACGGCCACCCGAACTGCCGCATCATGAACGGCGGACGAAAGAAATGGACGCTGGAAAGCCGCCCGCTGAGCAAGACCGCGCCCGAGGTCAAACCCCTGCACTATCCCACCCCGGCACGCGACGAGTCCATCCGGGCGCTGAGGCACGATGCCCTGGCCTACAGCCGCCAGCACCGGCCCCTGGTCGATGTGCGCTCCCCGCAGGAATACAGCGGCGAGCGGACCCACATGCCCGAGTACCCCCAGGAAGGTGTGCTGCGCGGCGGGCACATTCCCGGCGCCGTCAACATCCCCTGGAGCCGGGCCGTGAGCGAGGATGGGACCTTCAAGAGCCGGGCCCAGCTTCAGGAGATCTATCAGGGCGAGGTGGGGCTGAAGCCCGATGACAATGTGATTGTGTACTGCCGGATCGGTGAGCGCTCCAGCCACACGTGGTTTGTGCTCAAGTACCTGCTGGGCATGAACCGGGTGCAGAACTATGACGGATCGTGGACGGAGTGGGGCAATACGGTGGGGTTGCCGATTGAGAATCCCTACCGGGCCCAGCAGGTGGCGCAGGTGGTGCGGGCGTGACTCCCCTCGCCGAGATCATCGATACGTTTCAGTCGGTCGAGCCCAGGATGCGGCTGGAGCTTCTGCTGGACTATGCCCGGCGCCTGCCCCCCCTGCCGCCCCCCTACCAGGCCCAGCGCGAAGCCGGCCTGAACCGGGTGCCGGAATGCCAAACGCCCGTGTTTCTGTGGGTCGAGCAGGAAGCGGACGGCCGGATGCATCTGATCGCCGATGTGGCTGAGGAAGCCCCCACCGTGCGGGGCTTTGTGGCGATCCTGGTGGCCGCCCTGGATGGCGCCCCCGCCCAGGTCGCCACCCAGGTGCCGCAGGATCTGCTGGACCGGCTGGGCCTGAGCGATCTCCTGCGGATGAATCGCGCGGTGGGCCTGGCCGCCGTGGTGGCCCGGGTCAGGAAACTGGCCGCCCAGCCCCAGCGGCAGGCGTCGATCGCGTAGGTTCGGCCCGGGCCGAACTCCGGGGCCGACCGATAAAAAAAGTTGTTCGGCCCGGGCCGAACCTACCGGAAGCTGCCATGCGTATCTGGCCTCCACAACCTCCCAAGCAACCGCCCCCGCCGGCCGGGGGAGCCAAGGACGGCACGCCAGCGCCCCTATCCCTGCACGACAAAGTCGTGGCCGCATTGCGTGAGGTCTACGACCCGGAGATCCCGGGCAACATCCACGATCTGGGCCTGATCTACAAACTGGAGGTCGAGGAAGCCACCGGCAAGGTCTCCCTGGAGATGACCCTCACCACGCCCAACTGCCCCGTGGCCGACGAGATTCCCGGCCAGGTGCGGGCGGCGGTCGGTCACATTCCCGAGGTAACCGAAGTGGAGGTCAACCTGGTGTGGGAGCCGCCCTGGACCCCCCAGCGCATGAGCGACGATGCCCGCCTGATGCTGGGCCTGTCGTAGGTTCGGCCCGGGCCGAGCTTACACTTTGCGGTCCAACAGCCGGTACTGCACCGCCTCGGCCACGTGTTCGGCCTGCACCTTCTCACTGCCCGCCAGGTCCGCAATGGTCCGCGACACCCGGCGTACCTTGTCGTAGGCCCTTGCCGACAAGCCCAGCTCGGTCATGGCCTGACGCAGCATCTCCTTGGAGGCATCATCCAGAGGCGCCAGCTTGTCCAGCTCGCGCCCCGAAAGCGAGGCGTTGGGCCGGGTGGGCCCGCCATTGCGCTGGGCCTGCACCTGCCGGGCCTGACGCACGGCCGCGCGGATGGTGGCCGAATCGGTGCCGCGCTGGGATGAGGTAAGCTGTCTGTACGACACCGCCGGCACTTCCACGTGAATGTCCACGCGGTCCACCAGCGGCCCGCTGATGCGGGAGAGATATTTCTCCATGGCCCGCTGGCCCATCTCGTCCGAAGGCTTGTCCCCCTTGGGTGTGGGGTTCATGGCCGCCACCAGCATGAAGCGGGCGGGGAAACGCAGAGAGCTGTGGGCCCGGGCCACGGTCACCTGGCCATCTTCCAGCGGCTGCCGCAGCGTCTCGAGCACGGCCCGGGGAAACTCGGGCATTTCATCCAGAAAGAGAATGCCGTGGTGGGCCAGGCTCACCTCGCCGGGCCGAGGCACCTTGCCCCCGCCGATCAGGGCAATGCCCGAGGCCGTGTGGTGGGGCGTTCGCACCGGCCGGCGGGTCATCACCGGCTGGCCCTTGGGCATCTGCCCCACCGAGGAGAAGATGCGTGTGACTTCCAGGGCCTCTTCGCGCGAAAGCGGGGGCAGAATGCCCGGCAGGGCCTTGGCGATCATGGTCTTGCCCGTGCCCGCAGGACCTATCATTAGCAAATTGTGGGCCCCCGCGGCCGCGATCGTGGCCGCCCGCTTGGGCCCCTCCTGCCCTCGGATGTCGGCGAAATCCATCTCCGGCGGCTGGTGGTCCACCAGGGCCTCGACATCCAGGTCCGGCTGCGGCTCGATCTCGTGCTGCTCGTTGAGGAACCCCACCACAGAAGTAAGCGTGTCGGCCGGGTACACCTCGATGCCCCCGGCGGCGGCCGCCTCGTGGCCGTTGGCCACGGGTACGATCACCCCCTCGACCCCCAGCCGCCGGGCCAAGAGCGCCAGATTGATCGCCCCGTTCACCGGCCGAAGCCGGCCATCCAACGCCAGTTCCCCCGCAAACAGCAGCCGCTTGTGCTTCTGCGTCTGAATCACCTGCTCGGCCAGCAAGAGCCCGATGGCGATGGGCAGGTCGAAGCTGGGCCCCTGCTTCGGCGTGTCGGCCGGAGCCAGATTCACCAGCAGGCGATTGGCCGGAAACGGATACCCCGAATTACAGATCGCACTGCGCACCCGCTCCATCGACTCTTTCACGGCCGCATCCGGCAGCCCGACAATCGTCGTCTTGGCGAGTCCCCGGTCGGCGACATCGACCTCGACTTCGCAAGCCAATGGATCAATCCCCTGGAGCACGAATGAGTGAACCTGGGCAAGCATGGGGGAAAGTGTAACTCAGTGAACCGACTACGAGCAAAGAGTGCACTCTGATAGCTCACGGGGGGTCACCGCAACGATCACCAATTGTGCCGCTTTATGGCCCGCATGGACGAGCCCCACCTACCAACGGGTACCATTCTATATCCTGGCGGTAATGCCGCCGGCTTCGCGAATTTGGTCTCAGCAGGTTTTGGTCTCGATGTCCGCTTTGGCGCGGATTTTGGTGTCGGTCTTAACGTTCGTCTTGGCGCGGGCTGTGCCGCAGGTTTTGGCTCAGACCTCAGTTTCTGTTTTCGTTTTGTTACCACCGGTGTTCCAGTAACCAACCCCTTGATCTTCAAGGCCCGCTGAACCAGAGCATCAAAGCTGAACCCAACCTGAGACAAGAGATCTTCTGGAATTCCCAGTGCTATGGCCCGCCGCAACTGAATGTAGCCCAGTTCGTGATCATTCACCGGCATTATCCGCCCCTGACACACGCCCACGAATCGGTGCTGTGCGTCTGTTCGAGGACACCGCCTACCTTCATCAAGCGCCCGCTAAAAGGGCAGGTGCTTGGCCAAACAGTGGCCCTGTGCGGGGCTCCATCGACACAAGAGAAGGTCTGAGTAACGCATTTACAACTCCCTCACTCACATCTGTAGGAATTGCAGATTGCGGTGCAACTACGCCCACGCCGCAATGGGTCTTTATGAACTAACAATCGTCGTTTTACTCAAACCACGCTCACAGATGTCCACCTCGACTTCGCAAGCCAATGGATCAATCCCCTGGAGCACGAATGAGTGAACCTGGGCAAGCATGGGGGAAAGTGTACCCCAGGCCGCGGGAAGCAGGCAACGCCCGCCGTCGGATCCCCCGCCCTTCGGTGGGCCAAATCTGTGGGCTTCCCATTTCTTCTTCCGGGGCAATCCGAACCTTGTGGATGCCCCCCTGTTCCGGCCCCGGTCCGGTAAGCAGCCGGCTCCGGGCGGGGGGACGATCAAGAGTGAGGGGAATCGTTTTATGGCAGGGATACGGCCCACCCCCTATCATCACACTCCCGTTTCGCACTTGATTTGGCGAACTTTCGCCTTAAAGTCCGGACGGTGGGCGCAGACACGGGTGCCGGTGAACGAATATCAGTTGTCTGCATATTGGGTTCAAGTGTTTCCGAGAAAGGAAGTTTCATGTCCACTGTTAATCTCGTTTTAAGTTTGCCGACCGGGGTGATCACGGCCACATCCTTGGGATTGCCGGGCTTGGCATGGCATCGCAGTCCGGGGACCAGCGGCAAATTTCACGGACATTCCGTGGTGGTTGATCTTGCGCTCAAGGATGGCTACCCGGCGTTCGAGTACATGGATGAAGGCGGCTGGCGGGATGCGATGGCCGACACGCACGCGGCCCTCGATGCCATTCGCACCGGCAAGCGGACCAAGACTGCGCTCTCCAACGCCGCGTTCAATTGCACGCCGCTGACGGCGTACGCCCGCGTATTCCTGGCCAAAACCAGCGGTGCGATCCTGGAGATGCAGCCCGGCGAGCGGCTGGCCGAGTTTCGCGGCGCGGCGTCGGCGGAGAACCTGACCCCCGACCAGGTGGCCTCGGTGGCCGGCTTGCCGGCGGTGAAGCCGCGGCACACACGGTTTTACCTGGTCATCAGCCCGGTGGAGATGCTGGTGCTTTCCAACCTGACGCCGACGGAGTACGTCTGGTATGCGACGCACCGCTCGGGCAAGATCTTCCGGCAGATGTTGTTTGCGGAATTGAGCGCCTACCCGCAGGACCTGGCGACGCGGGAGACGTTCGAGACGGCGTTCCGGGAGTTATCCCAGTCGCCCAACAAGAAAACCAAGACGATCACGCAGGACGGGTGTTTTGCCCGCATTCCCTACACGGGGTGGACGGGCTATCGGGAAGATGAGGTGGGCGGGTTGTACGGTGGGGACCACGCGGGCGCATATCTGTGGCGCTTCCCCCGGGAGATTCCCCGGGCATTTGAACGAGCCAACTGAATG
>JAJXSS010000344.1 GCA_021784455.1 Planctomycetota bacterium | reverse complement strand
CCGCGTGCCATTGCCGAATCAAATGACACGTAGGCGGCCAGCACTGTCAACAAATTGGTGGTTGGATACTCTTTCTCCGCCCACCCACGGATCCTGCCCGAAATTAATAGGATCCGTCGCTAACGCAAGTCAAGGTACGACCGTCAGAATATTGCAGGCCTATGAAGGCCCATTCGGGAAACACTTGCACAGGACCGGCAGGCAAGAGAGTGGACATGTCAGTTCTCTTCCGAAGCCATGACTTTGTCCGCGAATGACGTGCGCGGGAAGGATGCATCAATTTAGACCCGGCAAGAATCGGGCTGCTGCAATACGGGTGGCGGGCAGGCTTATGCGGTTCAAGCTTCGGCGTGGACGCAGCGGCAAGTCCGTCGACAGATTCCGGGGGCGGCGGACGTGAGGGCCAGGGCGGCCAAGCCCAGGAGGACCAGCCCGGGGGTGGCTGGTTCGGGGACGGCGGTGGAGGTGGCTAGGGTAAAGACGAAGTTGTCGATCTGGGCTCCGGCGGAGAGTGGAACCGGGATGGGGGCAGTTCTGGTTGCGCAACAGCAGCCACTTGCGGGGATCACGGATCGGTGCCGGGGCGGAGGCGAGGCAGGAGGGCGATAGACAAAGAAGAAAAGGTGTCAGGATGGTTTATTTTGACTTTTGCGGGCTGGCGGGGTAGGTGTGGGCCGTGGGACGACGCTTGCGGCAGGCGGCCGGGGCACTGGCTGCGCTGGGTGAACCAGGGGGAGACGGCGGCGGAACTGGAGGGGCTGCGGCAGAGGGTGCGGCGGGGTACGCCCTTTGGAACGAAGCGCTGGATCGGCGGCCCGGTGGCGCGACTGGAGCTTCAGAGCACAATCCGGCCGCGGGATCGGCCGAAGAAAGGCAAGAAGGGGTCTGGACAATCATCCTGACACCTTTTCTTCTTCCAGCCCGTTACACCTGGGACGATGATCCCACACAGGACCACCGCCGGGGAGACCCGGCTTTCATAGTTTCTTTTCTTCTTAGTTTCTTTTCTTCTCAATCCCCGGCTGAACCGCCGGGAATCGGCGGTCTGAGCCTGAACAGTGTGTTATAATATCTGCATGGCTAGTGATCTATTATCGCGCATCTCGATCGAGCCGGGCAAATGCGGTGGTAAGCCCTGCATCCGCAGCAAACGCATCCGCGTCACGGATCTTCTTGAACTGCTCAGCGCCGGCGCTTCTTTCGATGAAATCCTGCGCGATTACGCCTTTCTGGAGCGCGACGACATCCTCGCCGCCATCGCCTACGCCGCCCACCAAACCGACCACATCGTCCTGAAGTCTGCATGAAATTTCTGATTGATAACCAGCTTCCGCTGCTCCTGGCCGATTATCTGCGGCAGCACGGCCACGATTGTGTGCATGTTCTCGAAATACACCTGGATGAAGCGGATGATGCGGCAATCTGGGCCCAAGCCGAACGCGACGAACGCATCGTTGTCAGCAAAGACGATGATTTCGTCTTTCTGGCCAATCGTCCCAATCAAACGGGCAAGCTGCTTTGGGTCCGCCTGGGCAACTGCCGCAACGCAGCACTGATTGCGGCTTTCGACCGCGTGCAGGATGAACTGATCCGGTCTTTTGCGTCCGGTCAACGTATCATCGAATTGCGTTAGTGACTTGATGCTCCTTGGCCCTCGCTACCGCTCACATCCCGGTTCCACTCCCGTCCCGGTTCCACTCCCAGGCAGACAACATAGCCGGGCACAATGCGGCCCAGGCGACGCACGGCGTAGACCCGCAGATCGGGCATGGTCTGTTCGTGGCGGAAGGCCTTCCAGAAAGGCTGGGCCAGCAGAAAACCGCTGAGAACGAAAAAGCAGGACACCCCCAGATTCCCTGCTTTGGCCGCCAGCTCATTCAGCAAGCTGCTGTGACCGGCCAGATTGTGTCCGGCATGGGCCAGGTAGACGCCCAGACAGGCCAAAGCCCGCAGGGCATCAGCGCCCGCCAGACCTTGCCCCCCGATGATTCGGCTTGTCGTGGCCATGCACCTCTCCCCCGGCACCCACGATCAAGAGCCGGAATGACCCCGGGAGGTGCAGGATCCTCCCAGACGGCGGCCAAAAAAGGAATATAAGCCGTCAAGATGCTTTCTGGCAAACCTCCCGCGTTCCTTCCGCCCTCCGAGCCTCGCCCTCCCGGACGCCGCTCCAGGCGATGGCGCTGGGCCTACCCCCTCTTTCGAAAGCGCGCTGACTGGGAGAGGAAGCGGCGCGGGTTGTCGAAGGTCACTTGACGGATCAAGCTCTGGCCGTGGCCGCGACGGCGCATTTCGAGCATGGTTTTGGGCACGCTCAGGGGGTCGGAATGGCCCCAGTCGCCGGCCGAATTGACGCACAAATGCTCCTGGCCGAACATCTCGAGGATGTCCACGGCGCGCTGGGGGGTACACTTGGAATCGGGGTAGAGCGTCATGCCGGCCCAGTGCCCGCGGTCGAGCACGAGGGAAACGGTGTGCTCTTCGACATGGTCGATCAGGACGCGTTCGGGGCGGATCCGCGCGTTGCGCCGCAGCGCATCCAGGATCAGACGCGTGCCCTTCAACTTGTCCTCCAGATGGGGAGTGTGCACCAGGATCAACTGGCCGAAGCGGTCGGCCAGGGCGATCTGCTCTTCGAGAACGGCCAGTTCATTGCGGCTGTTCTTGTTCAGGCCGATCTCCCCGATGCCCAGGACGTTGGGCCGGTCCAGAAAGGCGGGGATCAGGCCGATGACCTCGCGGGCGAAGACGGGGTCCTCGGCCTCCTTGGGGTTGATGCACAGCCAGCAGTAGTGGTCGATGCCGTAGGCGGCGGCGCGGCGGGGTTCAAAATGGGTGAGCTGGGTGAAATAGTCAAAAAAGCCCTGGGCGGAGGAGCGGTCGAACCCGGCCCAGAAGGCGGGCTCGGTGATGGCCACGCAGCCGGCCTGGGCCATGCGCTGGTAGTCATCGGTGGTGCGCGAGACCATGTGGATGTGGGGGTCGATGTAACTCACCGCACACCTCCTCGAACGGAAGGTTTCAGATTTTTGATTTCAGATTTCAGACTGGAAGAAACCGGGCGGCGTAGCTTGCGCGCGGGGGTATGGCGGGGAAGGGCCTTGCGGGGCTGGGGGGCGCCGGCGGCGCCTTTGCCGGGGGCTTGGGGGATGGGGTCGCGGGTGGGATCGCTGAGGGTTTCGAGGACGCGGCGGGCCCGGCCGGGGCGCGGCTGGAGCAGGATCTGGATGGCCTGGCGCAGGGCGGCCAGGCGGTAATCCTGGCGGGGCTGGCCGGTGGCACGATCGACGCGGTCGAGAAAGGCGGCAATGTCCAGGACTTTGGCGCGGTGTTCGAGGAAGTAGAGGTCCACGACCTCCTGATGGGAAAGCGGGCAGGTGGGGTTGGCTGAACGCATGGGTGGGCTCGTGCTCTTTTTACCTGATCAACGGCTCATGCTGACCCGGGGATACTTCCTCCGCACCGGATGAGCCTGGCACCCCGGCCGTCGCGTGTTCTTCCTCCGCCCGCTGGGCAATGGCGGCCCGCATGGCCGCACGGTCGCTCTCGTGGAGATCAACCGGCTGGCCGGGGGCCCGGACCATCGTAATCGTCAACCGGCCGCCGAGGTGTTCGCGGAACTCTTCCAGGCCATCGAGTACGAGGTCCGCCTCACGCAGGGCCGGGTGGGTAGTGGGCAGGCCCAGCCGGTGGAGCGTGCCGCTGAGGCGCCGGGCCAGGCCCGGATCGGCCAAGCCGGTCGCGGCGGCGTAGGTCATGTCCAGGGCCAGCCCGATGGCTACGGCCTGGCCGTGGGACAGGCTGAAGCGGCTGAGAGTTTCGAGCTTGTGGGCCGACCAGTGGCCGAAATCCAGCGGCCGGGCTTCGTTGAGTTCAAAAGGATCACCGCCGGCGATGTGCTCGAGGTGCAGCAGAGCCGAGCGGCGCAGGATGGGGATGCTGCGGGCCAAGTCGCGCTGGCGGATGGCCGGGGCATCATTTTCGATGCAGGCGAAAAGCTCGGGATCCTTCAGGAGCGCCACCTTAACCGCCTCAGCAAAGCCGCTGCGCCAGGCCACATCATCCAGACCCTCCAGCAGGGCCTCATCGTTGATCACGGCCCAGGGCGGGGCGAAGGCACCCAGGAAGTTCTTCTGACCAAAGGCGTTGATGCCGTTCTTGACCCCCACCCCCGAGTCAGCCTGGGCCAGGGTGGTGGCCGGCACCCGCACCAGACGCACCCCGCGGTGCACCACGGCGGCGGCAAAACCGGCCACATCCAGCACCGCCCCCCCACCGACCACCAGCACATAGGAGCGCCGGCACAGGCGGGCGGCGTGCAGGGCCGCGCAGAGGCGGTCGAACACGCGGCGATCGTTCTTGGCGGTTTCGCCCCCCGGCAGGTCCACGATGGGCCCGGCCAGGTGGATCTGCCGGGCATGGGTCTGGAAACAGGTTTCGATCTGGCGCGGGTAGGAAGGGTCGGCCGCGAGCAGCCCGCCATCCACGATGACCAGGACCTTGGCGGGCTGGCCATCGGTCCCGGGCATGATCTCCGGCAGCAGCGTGGCATCGGGATGGAAGACCTGCCGGGTGAAGAACAACCGGTGCTTCCACTGCACGCTGAAAGGGCGGGTGATGGACAAACAAAGCTCCTTCAGGCCGCGGCATACAGGCACAGCCCGGTTAGCCGGATGCCACGGGTCGGCATCTTGGCAGACCCGTGCTCTGAGCGGTCGAAAGACACGGATCTGCCCCCGGACGGGCGACCCGTGGCACCCCGCCCGGAATTCTTGGCAGACCTCCCCCAGACGGGCGGCCAGTGGTGCCCGTTCGGCTGGTGCCAACCCGTTATTCTACACGAAGTTGTGTGCCGGTTGGCCGGAGTGCAAGAATTGCACGATTAGTCCATGGACTGGACCTGGGCCTCCCGGGACAGGGCCTGGAAGCGGGGCTCCGAAAGAAACGCCTGGGCCTCGGGACGTTCAAAGACATCCACGGCCAGTTTGGGGTCGATGAGAACCGTGTCGTGCATGAAGGTGTAGAAATCGTCGGCTTGGCCGGCCTTGGCCAGGCAAATGGCGCCATTGAGGCGGGCGATGCGGTTGTAGGGTTCGGCC
>JAJXSS010000343.1 GCA_021784455.1 Planctomycetota bacterium | reverse complement strand
GTGCAACACGATGTGCGCCTCACGCTCGTGCTGCTTGGCGTTGAGCACTTCGTGCTTGACCCCGTACTTGCGGGTCAGCATCTGGGACAGGATCTCCGAGTTCTCCACGCTGGTGGTGCCCACCAGCACCGGCCGGCCCATGTCGTGCATCCGCTTGATCTCGTCGAGGATGGCCTGCCACTTGTCCTTCTGGCTGACGTAAATGATGTCCTCCAGATCGTTGCGGATGCAGGGCACGTTGGTGGGGATCTGCACCACCTCCAGGGTGTAGATTTCGTTGAATTCGTGGGCTTCGGTCATGGCCGTGCCGGTCATGCCCGCCCGCCGCCGGTACAGCTTGAAGAAGTTCTGGATGGTCACCGTGGCCATGGTCTGCGTTTCCTGCTTGACCTTGACCTTTTCCTTGGCCTCCACCGCCTGGTGCAGGCCGTCGGACCACTGCCGGCCGACCATCAGGCGGCCGGTAAACTCATCCACGATGATCACTTCGCCGTTCTGGACCACGTAGTCCTTGTCGCGCTGGTAGATCACGTGGGCCCGCAGCGCGTTCTCCAGCAGGTGCGGCACATCCATGTTGTTGCCCACGTAGAAAGAGCCGATTTTGGCTTCCTTCTGGGCTTCGGCCACGCCCTCGTGGGTCAGGTGCGACTGCTTCTTGTCGCGCTCGACTTCGTAATACTGCACGAACTTGTCGCGCTCGGTTTCGAGAGCGGGCAGTTTGTCACGCAGTTCCTGCATCTCCTGACGCAGGGGGGGAATCACGCTCTTGTCGGCTGTGTTGCGAATGTCGCCTTCGATGCCCTTGATGCGCATCTTGGCCCGGTCCACCTTCTCGTTGGCCTGATCCCACTGGCGCTGGCGGTTCATCAGGTGGCGGGCCAGTTGATCGGCCAGCTCGTAGCGCGGGCTGTCTTCGTGGGCGGGGCCCGAGATGATCAGCGGCGTGCGGGCCTCGTCGATCAGGATCGAGTCCACCTCGTCGATGATCACGAAGTCACGCTGCTTCTGGAACTGCTCCTGGGCGGTCAGGGCCATGTTGTCGCGCAGGTAGTCGAAGCCGAACTCGCTGTTGGTACCGTACACCACGTTGCAGGCGTAGGCCTGGGATTTGCCCTCGCGGCTCTGCATGTGCATGGGGTGGATCGCCCCCACGGACAGCCCCAGGTGGTGATAAAAGGGGAAGACCCAGTCGCGGTCGCGCTGCACCAGGTAGTCGTTTACCGTCACCACGTGGCACTGCAGATTTTCCAGGCAGGCCAGCCAGCAGGCCAGCGGCGAGACGATGGTCTTGCCTTCACCGGTCTTCATCTCGGCGATGCGGCCTTCGAACAGCACCATGCCGCCGATGAGCTGCACATCGAACGGCCGGGCCCGGAAGGGGGGCCGGCTTTGCGGGTAAATCGCGCGCACCGCGTCGTAGAGGGCCAGCGGGATGTCCACCTGCATCCAGCCGGGGAGGGGCGTGTCCCCGCCGCCCAGCACGGCTGCCGGGGCGATCTGGGCCGCCTGCTGGGCCGTCTGTTCATAGGTCGTCTGTAGGTCGGCAGGCAATTTCCGAGGGTCAAACTGATGTTCGGGATTGAAGATGCTGCGGATGCCCACCGCCCGGTCCATGACCTCGCGGGCCACGGCCAGAGCCTGGGGGATGATGCCGGCCATGGCTTCGCCCTGGGCCAGGCGACCCCGGAATTCCTCGGTCTTGGCCTTCAGTTGGGCGTCCGTCAGAGCGCGCATCTGGGGTTCCAGGGTGCCGATCTGTTCCACCCGGCGGCGGTAGCCTTTGAGAATGCGGTCGTTACGCGAGCCGAATACCTTGGTGACGGTCTTGCTGATAGCGGCGAGTACCATGGGAAATCCAGTCTGGTGGCTCCGGGGCCACAATGGAAAAAGGGGTCGGGAAAGGTCAGAACCGGCAAATGGAGGAACGGGCGCATGCCCGGCCGTGGCAGGGCACATCTGGGGAGGCTGGTGTCACCGAAGGGGGGGCGGCAGGCCGCCGGTATCGGCCCGGGCGGTCCGCGTGCGGGTATCAAGAGATTCTACGGCCGGGGTTGTCGGCGCGCGCCCTGCCCGAAAGGCCTCGGCCGGGTGCCACGCTTCGGCCGTCGCCGCCACCGGCAGGGGCACGTTTGGGCCGGGCTCGGTGCTTTTGCGGTCCAGCCACTGGCGAGCGGCCTGGTGCAGCCGTCCGACCCACTGGGCCACCGCGTGACGGCTCGACTCGCCCACCAACACCGCCTGATCCGTCCAGGGTGTGGCCGTGGCCACCACGGAGGCCTCGGTCGTGGCGCACAGCGACACCGCCGCCGCCACGGCCACCAGCATGGCCGGCGAAAAGAGCGAGGCGCGTTGGAACAGCCCTTGCCGCATGACAGACCTGTATTATCGGCCAGAAACGCCCCCGCGGCAAGAAACGTGATACCCCCCGGACCAACGTATGTGGCGGTCTTAAGAGCCGTGATCGTAAGAAAGCGGCTTTTGTCTGAGTCTGTAAGCCCCCAAGGCCGCTTCCCCGGCATCTGTACTTACCGCTTGTCGGCTTTTTCCTTATCCGACAGGAACTGGGCCTCGGTGGTGTGCTCGTAGGCGGCCCGGTAGGCCTCTAGGGCCTGGGCCGTGTCGCCGCGATGCTGGTAAACGCGGCCCAGCAGGTAGTACACCTCGGCCGGGTCGGGATTCAGGCGCGCCCCTTCCTGCAAGGCCGGCAGGGCCTCCTCCCACTGCCCCAGAGCCACCAGGGCCCGGCCGCGCAAAGCGGGCTTTTGCCACGGGGCCACGGCTTTGTCGTCGATGCGGTTGATGACTTTGAGGGCCTGGGTGGGCTCGTCCGCAGCCAGTTCGGCCCGGGCCAGCATCACCAGCACATGGGGCGATTCCGGTTCGACTTTGAGGGCCTTTTCCAGTTCCTCCTTGGCGGCGGCCACATCCCCGTTGTTGATCAGGCTCGCGGCCACCTGGATATGCCGCTCCACAATGGCCTGGGGGGAACTGGCCACGGTTTCGTGGTCGGCCAGGCGCTTGTCCATTTCCGCCTGGGTGATCTTGCCCCGAGCGAAGTCCAGGCGGGCCGCCAGATCCGTGGCGTACGACATGGGCAGGCCCGCGATATGGGCCACCGGGTGGCCGCTGGCGCTCACCAGCAGCGTGGTGGGCCACACCCGTACCTGGGCGGCCCCGGACAGGTCGTATTGCGGATCGGCCACCACCGGTCCGGTCCAGCCGGCGGCCTTGACCATGGGCGGGGCGGCCGCCGCCCCGTCACCGCTGAGGATGGCGATGGCCTGCACCCCTGAAGCCGGGGTCTGGGCCAAGAGTTCGTGGGCCTGCTTCATCGCGCTGATGCTGCGGTCCTGGCCGGCCATGATGAAGACCAGCATCGTGATCTGGTTGGGCCTGGGGACGCTGACCTCCTGGCCCGCCAGGTCCTTGCGGCTGAACTGGACGGGGGCCGAGGCCGGGCCGCTGGAGGTGGATACATCCACCGCCTGGGCCCAGCCGGCCAGAGCCAGCAGTAGAACGGTCGCGATCGGCAGAGCAAACGAGCGTGGGCGGCGAAGCATCATGGGTTGGGACTCCCAGTGAGGTTGGTGGTCGGAGCCAGGTGGTTGGGCACGGCCTTGACGCGATCATAGCGCATCGGCTGGTGACAGCCGGGGGCACAGGCCCCGCCGGTCTTCGTGGCGGTGTAGTTGATCGGCAGTTTCCAACTGCCGAACGGTACCCAGTTGCGGATGAGATTGGCCCGCGTGCTGGCGTGCGTGGCGTGGCAGGCGCGGCAGGTGCGCCCGCGGACATCCTTGTTCACGTGCACGTAGTGCAGGTTCTCATCCCCGTTGCGGAAATTGGTCAGACCGGTGGTCTTGGGCAACAGTACCAGATCCTTGTTGTGGCAGGAGAAGCACAGGTCATAGTCGGCCAGCTTGAAGGGGGCGTAGAACGTGGCCGGGTAGGGCTTGGCCAGCAGACGCGACACCGAGCTGCCGTGCACGTTGTGGCAGCCGCTGCAACTGCCATCCCGGGCCGGGCCGTGCTTGAACAGGCTCGGGTCGGCCAGGTCGGTGACCGGCGGCACATCCCGTCCATCGGGGGTCTTGTAGTCCTTGGTGTGGCACTGCAGGCAGAGCTTGACCATCTGATCGCGCATCAGATCCTGCAGATCCGAGCCGTGCGGCGTGTGGCAGTTGGTGCAGGCACTTTTTTCGGTGACCGCGGCGTGCTTGTACTTGGCTTCGGTGACCGCCAGACGGATGTTCTTGTGGCAGCCGGTGCATAACTGGAAGGGAGCCGCGTGCAGCATGTCCGGCTGATTGGAGGCGTGCGGATCGTGGCACTGGGTACAGTCGCCTTCCACCGCCTTGTGGACGTATTTCACCGACTTGAGCTGCTGGCCCATCTCCTGGTGGCAGCTCAGGCACAGGTCCCGGCCGGACCGCACCAGCAGGTATTTATTGTTGGACATGTGCGGCTGGTGGCACGCGCCGCAGGCCCCGGCCGCCACCGGGCCGTGTTTGTATTTCATCTTCTGGGTGATGTCCCCGTGGCACTTCTGGCACAGGTCCTGCATGGATTGGCTGCGCAGCAGATGACGGTCAAACCCGCCGTGGGGGTTGTGGCAGGCCACACACTGGCCGGTGGTCAGGGGTTTGTGCACCACCGCGGCCCCCTTGGTGTCCATCTCGTGGCAGAAGGTGCACAGCGTCTGGGGACTGCGGGCCAGAACGAACTGGTGGGTCTTGGCATCCTTCAGGGTGTGGCAGGCATCGCAGGCGTTGACGTTGACCGGCCCGTGCACAGCCCGGTACTGCTTGATGTTCTCGTGGCAGCCGACGTTGGTGCAGGTATCGAGCTTGACCGCGGTGGTGGGTTTGGCCAGACGCGGCGGCAGGGGGGGGGCGGCGGCTGGCTGGGGCGCTGGCGCCGCGGGAGCCACGGCCACCGGGGCCTGGACGTTGCGGACGGCGGGCGGCGCCGGCGCTGCGATAGGGGCTTTCGGGGGCGACGCCGGGGATAACGCGGGGGGGGCTGCTGGGGGCGTTTCCGGGGGCGCGGCCCACACGGCCACGCCGGCCGCCAGGCTGGTGAACAGGCAGACGATCAGGAGGTTTCTGAAGATC
>JAJXSS010000342.1 GCA_021784455.1 Planctomycetota bacterium | reverse complement strand
GGGAGGTTCGGATGCCCACCCTCACCCCAGCCCTCTCCCTGAGGGAGAGGGAGAAGGAGTTCGGCCAGGGCCGAACCTACCAGGAAGACCGCTTCCTCATACCGGGGGCGAGGCCTATAGTGAGGCTTTACGGAAAGGAGTCGGGCATGGCGGTGAAGATGCGCTATGGGCGGCTGGGGACGACGGGCATGCAGGTGTCGCGGTTGTGTCTGGGGATGATGACGTATGGATCGAGCCAGTGGCGGCCGTGGGTGCTGGATGAGAAGGCGGCCCGGCCGTTTCTGGTCAAGGCCTTGGAGGCGGGGATCAATTTCTTCGACACGGCCGATGTGTATTCCAACGGAGCCAGCGAGGAGGTGCTGGGCCGGGCGATCAGGGACCTGGTGCCCGACCGGGAGGATGTGGTGATCGCCACCAAGTGTTTCAATGGGACGATGGGCCGCAAGCTTAACCGCTGGGGCCTGTCACGCAAGCACATTCTGGATGCCTGCGACCGCTCGCTGAAGCGCCTGGGGATGGACTACATCGACCTGTACCAGATCCACCGCTTTGACCCGGCCACGCCCATGGAAGAGACGCTCGCGGCGCTCAACGCGCTCATTGATGCGGGCAAGGTGCGCTACATCGGGGCATCGTCGATGCATGCCTGGCAGTTCGCCAAGTACCTGTATCTGGCCGATCGGCACGGTCTGGCCCGGTTCGTGACCATGCAGGGGCATTACAACCTGGTGTACCGCGAGGAGGAACGGGAGATGCTGCCCCTGTGCCGCGAGGAAGGGATCGGGTGCATCCCGTGGAGCCCGCTGGCCCGGGGTTTTCTGGCCGGCAACCGGGCCCAAGGGGGCGGCGGGGCCACCACGCGGGCGCAGACGGATGATTTTGCGGCCAAGCTGTATTACCGGGAGGATGATTTCGCCGTGGCGCAGCGGAATCTGGAGGTGGCCCAGAAGCTGGGGGTCAAGCCCATGCAGACGGCCCTGGCCTGGGTGCTGGGGAACCCGGCGGTCACGGCGCCGATCATCGGGGCCCCGAAGCTGGAACATTTGGATGACGCCTTGGGGGCGCTGGAGATTGAGTTGTCGGCCCAGGACCGGCAGGCGCTGGAGGAGCCGTACCGGCCGCACCCGGTGCTGGGGTTTGCCTGAGGCGTGGGGTGGGGGGGCTTGATTTTGGATTTTCGATTGGAGAGAGGAAGGTGTCGGGGCGAGCCCGGACCTACCCGGCTAGGCCCATCTGCTTGCCCCATTCCGGGGGTGCCCCCTACCCCTTACCCCTTTTCCGGGGGCGGGGATTCTTCGAAGTAACGCAGGCGGGCCTTTTTATATTCGACGGTGCTGAACAGGACCTGGTGCTCAACCTGGCCGGCGATGGGGACCAGGGTCCGGGCGATGGCCTCCACGACCTGGAGGCAGGTCTCCTGGCTGCGGGCGTGGATCATGGTGTAGAGGTTGTAGGGCCAGTCCTCGTAGACCTGGCGCTCGTAGCAGTGGGTGACCTGGGGGAAACCGGCCATGAGCCGGCCAGCCTGCTCGATCACCTGCGGGCCCCGTTCCGGCGGGATGCGCCAGATGCCCATGCCGTTGGCGGTATAGCCCACGCGGCGGTGGTGCAGGATGGCGGCGATGCGGCGCAGCACACCGGCCTGCTGCATGCGCTGCATCCACCCCCGGAAATCGGTGAACGACAGACCCAGAGCGTCGCACCAGGGGTCGAAGGGCTGCTCGGCCAGGGGCAGGTTGTTCTGGGTGAGGCGGATGATGCGCTGGTCGAAGTCGGTGAGGGTAGGGGGATGGCTGATTTCAGATTTCAGATTTGAGTTTGCAGAGGAAGAACCCTCACCCGGCCCTCTGCCTGGAGCACCAGGGAGAGGGGATTCCTCGTCCTCGCTCATGGCCAGTTGTACACCGATGCGGTAGGTGCGCAGCACGGGCAGGGCGCGATAGCGCTCGAAGCCGGCGGCCTGGGCGAGCTGGGCCAGGATGGTGTCAAGGTTCTGGCCCGGCGGTGTGGCCAGGGTGAACCAGAGGTTGAACGGGGCCTCGCGGCGGTAGTTGTGGCTGACTCCCGGATGGGCGCTGACGACCGCGGCGGCCTGGTTGATCCGGGCCTCATCCACCCGGGCGGCCACCAGCACGGAGGAATAGCCCATGGCCCGGGTGTCATAGATGGGGGCGATCTGGCGGATGACCTTGGCCTGCAGCAAGCGCTCGATGCGGGCGACGATCTGGGCGGGGGTGGTTTTGAGCTCGGCCGCGATCCCATCCCAGGGGCGCTGGAGGATGGGGATGCCGGCCTGGGCGAAGTCCAGCAGGCGGCGGTCGAGGGGGTCGAGGTCAGGAGCGGGCGGGTGGGCGGGCTGCATCATGGATACCGGGAGGGTTCAAGGTTCAGAGTTCAACATTCGAAGCGCCGAGATTCCGATCCGGCCGTCTTCAACTTGGCACTTTGAGTTTTGAACTGTGAACTTTCGTGAGGTAGACATCGAAACGGAAGCCCTTGCCGGCAAAGGCGGTGGCGGGTTTGTGGTCGGGGCCCAGAATCGGCGGGGCCTTGGCGGGGCGTTTGACCACCACGCGCCGCGTGGCGACCTGCATAGCCCACTGGAACAGTTCGATCTGGTCGGCATCGTCGCCGACCAGGGCGCGCAGGACGCGCAGGGGTTTCTTTTCGGCGGTTTTCCGACCGGCGTGGCCGGGAAACATGGGGTCGAGATAGACCACCTCGGGCTCGAAGAATTCGCGCACCCCCGGAAGGTCCTCGGGGCGGGCCTCGAGGGGATGGTGCGATTCCTGGACGCGGCGGGCAATGCGGCGGAGCAGGGGACGGGAATCGGCCGAGATCACCGTCAGACGGGCCAGCAGCCCGGCGGGGTCCGGGCCGGTGGTGGCGGCACGGAGCACACCGTCCTTGAGCAGCGTGGCCATGATGCGGTTGCGTTCCACGGCCAGGATGCGGCAGCCAGCGGCCGCCAGCAGCCAGGCATCTTCGCCCCAGCCGGCGGTGGCATCGAGGATGGTCAGCGGCAGGTCCTTGCGCGACTTGAGGCCCACGGCCTTGAACAAGGGCTGCTTCAGCGACCGGCCGGCGGGGGAGGTGGTGTCGAGCTTGTCCAGGTTGCAGGTCACGGGCAGGCCCCCCCGGATTTGCGGATCGCCGCGGAGCACCCGCAGTTCCAGGCGGGCCGAGGTCACGACCAGGAGCATGTCGTATTCGCTGGAGCGGGCCTTGCCCCCGGAAACAGGCTTTTCGAGGAAGGGGAGGTTGACATCGACCGCGATGCGAGCCGCGGCCTTGAGGAGATTGACATCGCTGGCCGGGTCGGCGCAGACGGCGACGACGGGGGCCCGGGGCCGGGTGTCGGGTGTCGGGTGTCGGGTGCTGGGTTCCGGGGGCATAAGGGACAGGATACCGCAGTGGAGGGAGGATCGGTTAATCGGTTGACTAGGCGAATCGGGGGAAAAGATGATTCAATTGATTGTCCAATTCGCTAGATCGCACAGTGATTGCCAATCGGGCAGGCGGGGTGGAATAATGATGCTGGTTGTGAAGTAGCGTCTCTTGCGATGGCTTGGCCGGGATACATCGTGAAGACAGCCTTCCGAAAACTCGTCTGTGACTGGCTGTTCTCCCGCAGTGCATTCTGGGGTTACGTGCAATTGGCGGGCGCCGGCGTTGTCTTTGCAGTTGGACTTTGCATCCCTCGTGGCGCGCACGCGCATCCCGGATGGGCACTGCTACACCTACCTCTGGAGGCGCTGCTTTTGGTTCTGCTAATACGCCCCGTCTGGTGGTTTGTCGGCCTGCCTTTGTTCCTTGCGATGGCCTGGTCGATTGGATGGCGGCGGAAGGATTGGTCTGCCTATCCGTGCCCGGTGTGCGGCTATGACATCCACGAAACTCCACACCGTTGCCCGGAGTGTGGCACGATACTGTGTTGGGGTGAACTGCCAGATGGTGACGAGGCGAAGAATAGCCGTCGATTCCGGCTGCAAAACGCGCTTAGGTTGTTGCGGATCAGGGGTCGAAGGTTTTTACGGACAGCCAAGACGAGTTGGCGTGGGCTGGATCACTGAGGCGCGCGTCTGGGACGTAATGTTCGTCGGAAACGCCGGCAGTCGCGGCGCGTGCGGAGCGGTACCCCAGCGATGTGGTTAGATAAAATAACACTTTGTGTTATACTGTATTAACCCCACGTGGAGTCGCGGGATATGCTGACCCGCCATCTGACGGATCGTCTGCTGCGAGCGCTGAAGAGCAGTGCTGTGGTGTTGTTGCAGGGAGCGCGTCAAACGGGTAAGAGCACGCTGGCGCGCTGGCTGGCCAGCCACGGGCATTCGGCCCAGTATCTGACCCTGGACAACGCCACTGTTCTGGCCACGGCGTCGCGCGATCCGGAGGCGTTTGTGGCGGGCCTCGACGGACCGGTGGTTCTGGATGAGGTGCAGTTGGCCCCGGGATTATTCCGGGCGATCAAACTGGCCGTGGATCAAGAGCGTGTAGCGGGAAAATTCCTGTTGACGGGGTCGGCTAATGTGTTGCTCCTGCCGAAGCTGTCCGAGTCGCTGGCGGGACGGATGGAGATTTTGACGCTTTGGCCGTTCTCCCAGGGCGAGTTGGAGGGCACGCCCGAAGGCCTGGTGGATGCTTTATTCGAAGCGGAGACAGTACCTCAAGCATTGGCCGCGGGCCTATCCCGATTGGATCTGGCCCATCGTCTGGCGACCGGTGGTTATCCGGAGATGCGGCTGCGGAACCATGCCCAGGACCGGATGGCGTGGTTCGGCTCGTACCTGAGCGCCATCTTGCAGCGGGATGTGCGGGCGATGGCGGACATCGAGGGGCTGACGCAAATGCCCCGGCTGATGGCCCTGATGGCGGCCCAGGCCGGTGGGTTATTGAACGTGGCGGAGCTTTCGCGCGACATCGGGTTGGCCCAGCCCACGCTCAAACGCTACCTGACGCTGTTGCAGGCCACGCATCTGTACCAGCCGCTGGCCGCCTGGTCGGGCAACACGCGCAAGCGGCTGATCAAGCGGGAGAAGGTCTACCTCAACGACACAGGGCTCTTGACGTATCTCCTGGGCACGGATGCGCCCGGGTTGGCGGAGCCGGGCGGCCCCATCGGCCCGGTCTTGGAATCGTT
>JAJXSS010000341.1 GCA_021784455.1 Planctomycetota bacterium | reverse complement strand
CGTCCCGGCCCCGACAGTCGAGCCCCGACCCCCGGAACCCGGAGTGCGGAACCCGGGGCCAGGTCCGCGGGCGGATCCGGGGGCGGATCCGAAGGGGGTTCACGCTGATCGAGGCCGCGTTGACCACGGCCATTGTGGGCACGGGCGTGCTGGCCCTGGTGGCGGCCCAGCAGGCCTACCTGCAGAAAAACGACTGGGCGCAGCGCACCGGCACGGCCATGCTCCTGGCCAATGAAATCCGCGAACTCACGTTGACCATGCCTCTGCAGGACCCCATCACCGGCGCCTACGGCCAGGGTCCCTCCGGCAACGAGACTTCCGTGAGCCAGTACAACGATGTGGGGGACTTCGCGGGCGTGGTCGCCAACGGCTACGGCTCGGGCACCACCTTCATGGATCCAGCCCTGATCCAGAAGCAGGGGGGGACCACACCGCAGGACCAGCCCGGGCCGATCAACGCCATGCGCCAGGTGATCCCCAACATGAGCAACTGGATCCAGCAGGTGAAGGTGGAGAACGTGCTGCCGGACAACATCAGTGCCACCTACACCCAGCCCCTGGGCACGACCGACCTGATGCGCATCACCGTGACCGTGCTGTACCAGGGACCCAACGACCAACAGCCGGCTTCGGTGACCCAACTGGTATGGGTGGTGACCAAATGAACGAAAACCGCCAACCATTCGGCCCGGGATCATGCCCGCGCGGCGCCCGCCTGGGGCGGTGGGTGGAGCACGCGTCCTGCGGGCTTTCTCGGGGAGCCATGAGGCCGGCGGCATCCGGGATACCCTCGGCCGGGACAGCCGCCCCCGCAAGGGCACCGCACGCGGTACCCCGGCCCCACGCCGCGCGGCAGCGCGGGGTGGCGGCCATTCTGGCCATGATGTTCCTGGTCATCTTCGGGGCCCTGGCCACGGCCATGGCCATCGTGGCCCAGGGCAATCTGGCCACGGCCGACTCGTCGCTCAAGATCAACCGCTCCCTGGCCGCGGCCGAAACCGGGCTGCGCCTGATGCTGTACGAGGCCAATCAGGCCGCCGCTTCCGTCAAGACACGCACGGGCCTGATCGATGGCAATAATGCCCCGGCCCTGTGGGCCCAGGTGGAGACGGCCCTGGACCAGTCCCTCAGCGGCAACCTGGATAATCTGGCCGAACCCTACGAGACCGGCTCCGCCCTGCACGTGGGCCCGATCGCGCTGGGGCCCGGCGCTCCCACCTTCACCGCCACCTTCACCCCCCATCCCATCGCCGGAGAGAATTACGGCTCGGCCTACTACCAGCGCCCGCCCTACAGCACCATGACGCCGGCGGTCTCGGCCAGCAACCCCCTCAACGCCTCCTGGATTCGCCTGAGCGTGACGGGTACGGACAGCGGCGGCGGCAGCAATCCCATCACCCGCACCATCAACCTCGACATCCATCTTCAGAAACTCATCCCCTTCGCCATTCTCTCACGCAGCCGCGTGATGATCGGCACCAACGTACGCGTGGACGGCACCATCGGCAGCACGTTTATGGAAGACAACCTGGCCAACGGCCATCCCGTGCAGATGGCCAGCGACTTCATGGGCCTGGACCCCACCCTGGATGCCGAACTGACGGCCTTCCGCAATACCCTGGCGGTCAACGACATGGACGGGGACAATCGCCTGAACCTGGCCAACCCGGCCGAGGTGGCGGGCATTACCAACCCGGCCCAGTATGACACCGACCACGACGGCTACATCACTGATTTCGACTTCTTTATGGCCTTCTACGACAAGACGGACAAGGGATACCTGACCCCCGGAGATCTGAACACCGCCGGCAATCCGCGCATGGCCCAGCTTTTCCAGTTGCTGGACACGGCCGGGGATCCCAACCGCCCGGGCTACAACGACGGGATCATCGATGCCAACGACATGTACGCCAAGGTCAGCGGGCAGGTCCTGATCGAGGCCAGCAAACAGTCCTGGCAGAGCGGCGCGGCCAACGGCCAGTACCAGGATTATTTCCAAGGCCCCATCGTGGCCCCGGCCGGCAAGCCGCCCCTGACCTTCGATGCGCCGGACATGAGCAATTACCAGTTCAGCCCCTCCGATTTCGACACCTCCAGCCTCAAGGCTCTGGCCACAGGCGACTTCAACACCGAGGTGGCAGCGCAGCTTCAGCAGTACGATCCCAACAACTCCAGTTCCCCCCAGCCCGTCACCTACGTCATGGAACCCGTGCCCTATGGCTCGCCGCACCCCTACGACTACTACAAGCGGCCGGTGTACAAGAACATGACCTTCACCAACGTCACCATTCCCCAGGGCACCAACGCCCTGTTCGAGAACTGCAAGTTCATCGGCTGCACCTACGTGCAGACCAGCACGGACAACGGCTATGTCGATCCGGCCACCAATATCGACGACTACAACTACGCCGGGGCCCAGCAGGCCGATGGCAGCTTGGCCTACCCCGGCGTGACCACGGTGGTCAACGGCCAGACCGTCAGCGATACCAAGCCCTTGTCCAACAACCTGCGCTTTGACAACTGCGACTTCGAGGGCGCCGTGGCCGGCGATGTGCCCAACCAGTTCACCCTCATGCGCAACAAGCTGGCCTTTACGGGTAATACCCAGTTCAACATCGCCGATTCCCAGAACCTGACCGATGCCGAAAAGCAGCTTTACGCACGCAGTACCATCATGATGCCGCAGTACTCGGTGGATATGGGGTCGTACACCGATCCCAACGCCCCGCAGATCAACCTCAGCGGGACGATCGTGGCCGGCATCATCGATCTGCGCGGCCAGATCGTGGTGGACGGCCAGATCGTCACCACCTTCCAGCCCCAAAGCAACACGGCCGTGGTGCAGGGCTACACCAGCCCGCAATACAACGTCACGCTGGGTTACTTCTCCTCGGCCCAGGGCGACCTGGAGGAGGAAATCCCCACCAGCGGCGGTCTGGGCCGCATCTACGTCAAGTACGACCCGAGCATGGGCCTGCCGGATGGCATCCTGGGCCCGGTTTCCCTGACCCCCGACTGGCAGACCTACTTCGAGACCGCGGGCGACTGACGGGTCAAGGCCGGGGGCGGAGGCGGCGAACGACCATGAAACGAATCCGCATCAGAACGAGACGATCCCGGGGCTTAAGCCTGGTCGAACTGCTCGTGGCCCTTGCCATTTCAGCCCTGCTGCTGACGGCCACCATGGTCGCCACCGATGCCTCCTTCAAGGCCTACGCCGACGCCTCCAACCAGTTCTCCACCCAGGCCGCCACACGCATGGTCACCGACCGCCTGCTGACGCTGCTGCGCACCAGCACGGCCCAGGGGCCCCTCCAGGCCGACAGCACGTGTACCCCGGCCGCTACCCTCTCGGGTGATACGGTGACCAGCCCGTACATCGAGATGATCGACCCCAACAACTTGCTCGTGCGCATCGAGTGGCACAGCGATACCCAGCAATTGTGGATGATCCGATCCAACCTGGACGGCTCCAACAAGGTGCAGGAGCCGCTGATCGGCGGGGTGACCTCGGCGATCTTCTACTGCCAGCGGCGCAAAAACGCGATCGGCCAGTGGATTCTGGCCCGCGCCACCATGGATCTGACCATCCTGCCGGGTGCGGATGCGGCCGACAGCAACGGCAATCCGGTGCTGGGAACCGAGCGCGGTACGGTCACGCCCATCCGGGTGGTCGGCTCTACCATGCCCCGCAAGCTCGAAGACGAATAGAAGAAATATGGAACCACGAAGACACCAAGGCACGGAATAGAAAGCCCAAGCGAATTGAACCACCAAGGTCGCCCAGATCACCACATGAAGAAAGACAAGACTTCAGTGGAGTGGGCAAAGCCGGTGCCTGCCATTCCCGTTTTTTCTGCGGGAGCGTCCAGGTCTTGCTCATCCTCCGATCTTGGTGTCCTTGGTATTCTTGGTGGTTGAACCTCTTGATTCCTGTCTTCTTTGTGCCTTTGTGGCGCAATCATCATTCGCCGGGCGTCTTGACGGTTCCATCCGTCGGTCAGCGTTTGCGGCGTTTCTGGATCCAGGCCGTGATGTCCTCACGTTGGTTGGCCCAGGGCTTGCCCGTCCGCAGTTCCACGAACTGGCCCAGCAGGGCGTCCAGGTTGCCCGCCAGTTCCCGAACCAATTCCAGCCGCTGCTCGATGAGCTGGCGCGGGGATTCGGCCTCTTCGATGGCCGGAAGCTGGGCCGAACCGACGATCCAGCGGTCGCCCTGGAGGCTCAATTCCCACTGGTGCTGGCCATCGGCCAGGATCAGTCCGCACTTGCGCGGCCATTTGCCGCCGCGCAGGGCCTCGGCCGCCTCGGGCATGAGCGTCACGGCATCGCCGCGCAGCGTCTGCTTGCCACCGGCCCCCCAGGCGCAGTCCATGTCCAGGGCCCGGTCCAGCACCAGCGACAGCTCGCGCTGGCCGTGAGGGGTCGGCACCGCTACCGTGCCCTCGGCGTTCTCGAACACCCACCAGAGCCAGAGGAGGAACTCGTTGCCCAGAAAGTCCTTCAGGTCCACCGCACTCTGGGCCCAGGGGGTGGAGGGGATGGCGATATCGCGCCGCGCCGGGGCCTCGCCATCGTCCTCATCTCCGGCGCGGGCCGAGGGCGGCGGGGCGGTGAAGGCGGAAGGCCGCACATCCTCGTAGTCACGGGTCCGGCCGGCGTCGCGCAGGGTCCTGGCGGCCAGGGCCCCGGGGGTCAGCAGGGCCAGATCGCAGCCGAAGCTGTCCCGGAAGCGCCGCGACAGCTCCTCCTGGATGGCATTGCCCGTCGCACTGGCGTAGAGCTGGCCGCGCGGCAGATCCCACAGCAGGGCGACCTGCTTGGAGCGGCGGAATTTGCCGGAGGCCAGTTCCTCGTGAAGCTGGTGGTCGGCCTCTTCGCGGGCCTGCTTTTTCTGGGCCCGGGAGGCAAAGCCCGAGGGATTCTGGCTGGCCAGGGCCTGCTCGTGAATCTTGCGGTAGGCGTTCTTGACCTCCGCCGGTACGCGGTGCGTGTCCAGACGCAGGGCAAAGAGCAGCAAGGGGCCAAAGGCGTTCTTCTCGAACGTGAACTCGGTGTCGAAAAGGTGGTCGCCGGCGACCCAGCCCGCCTCGACTTCACCGGGGGCCCCAATGGGCGTATCGGCAAAGGCGTGCTTGGCCAGCTTGTCGAGC
>JAJXSS010000340.1 GCA_021784455.1 Planctomycetota bacterium | reverse complement strand
AAGGCACCCATCTCCAGCACAGGCGACTTACGGTCGTACTGCCGGCGCACCATGGCCCGAACCCGTGCCAGCAGTTCCTCAAAGGCGAAGGGTTTGACCAGGTAGTCGTCGGCCCCACAGTCCAGGCCCTTGACGCGATCCGGGACGGTGTCGCGGGCGGTGAGAATCAGGATCGGCCGGTCATAACCGTCCTTGCGCAACCGGGTCAGCACCGTCAGACCATCCACCTTGGGCAGCATCAGGTCGAGAATGATCGCGTCAAACTGGCTGCCGCCGGCCTGCCACAGCGCAACCTCCCCGTCCCCCGCTTCGTCCACGGCATAGCCGGCCTCGCGCAAGCCCTTGGCCAGCGACAGACGCAACGGGGCATAGTCCTCGACTATCAGCAGACGCATAAATCCAGCACCCCGCGCCGTGGACTGGCGGGCTCCATCCGCCAGCCCACCCACTTGGCACCGACGAGGTCAGTCCTTGTCCTCGTTATGACCCTGATCCTCGTCCTTGCCCTCGTGATTGCCCTCGTGATCTTCCATTTCGTTCTTCTTGACCAGCAGCGTGCCGTCGGCGGCCACTTTCACCTTGTATGAGTTACCGCTGATCTTCACCTCGGCAATATAGGCCGTCTTGCCTCCCTCCTGCTCCGTCTTGATCTCGGTGACGGCTCCTCCTTCGGCTTCCCTGTTGATGGTGGCTTGCACCGCTGCGGGGGCCTGGTCGAGGGTGATCTTCTGTTCCTGTTCCCTTTCGTGGTGCCGCCACTCATGATGCTCGGCGCTGGGCGAGTTGCTGGCACAGCCCACCGCCGCCAGGGTCGCCGCCAGGGTTAGAACACAAACAATCCGTCGCATGGGTAGTCTCCTCAATGAAGTCGGACCCGGCGTCCGGCACACCCGGGACGCCGGAACCGCATCGCTTGATCATGGATTAGCTTAACGGCGCCAAGATGAGAGGATCATGAGAGGCGCGTTTCCCAAGAACCCGGCTCCGTCCGCAGATATTCAGGAATCAAGGGCAGGATCTTCTCATCATCCTCTCATCATCGATTCCGTAAAATAGGGTCTTAGCACAAGACAGTGAAGGCTTCCAATTGGGGGCATGCAAGACCCAATCTGGTCCGGTTTCGGCCCTCACGACCACGGAAAGCCCGGAACGTCCGGCTGATTTGGAAGAAACCTCTCCAACCATGGCCGCCTTCCTGCGCATTTTTTACACCGCCTTTCGAGCCCTGCGGCGGAATGTCATGCGATCCGCCCTGACCTCTCTGGGCATCATCGTCGGCATCGCTGCGGTGATCGCCATGGTGGAAATCGGCCAGGGTTCGGCCGATGCCCTGGCCCGGCGCATCGCCAGCATGGGGGCCAATGTGGTGCAGATCGACCCGGCAGCCGGCCATGTGCTGGGGGTGAATGCCGGGGCGGGCACCACGCGCACGCTGATTCCCCAGGACTGCGCCGCCATCCTGGCCCAGTGCCCCGAGGTGCGCTGGGCCGCCCCCGGCGTGGACTGCCGCATGCAGGTGATCTACGGCCACCGCAACTGGGCACCGTGGAACATCCTGGGCACGGCGCCGGCGTACCTCGAGGTACGCCACTGGACGAACCTGGCGGCCGGGGCAATGTTCACGGATGACGACGTCCGGCGGACAGCCTGCGTGTGCCTGATCGGGCAAACCACGGCCCACGCCCTGTTCGACAACCAGTCGCCGATCGGCAAGTTGGTGCGGGTGAACGGGGTGCGTCTGAAGGTGGTCGGTGAGCTCCAAGCCATCGGGCCCAACATGATGGGCCGGGATCAGGATGACCTCTTGATCGTCCCCTGGACCACGGTCAAGTACCGGATTTCCGGGGGCAGGCTGGCGTTTGCAGGCCAGAGCAGCACCGTCTCCACGGCCGTCAACACGCTCGACGCCCTCTACCCCGAGACCCAGCTTCGGCTCTATCCCCCGGTCTCTTCGGTGCAGACCGCTGACCGGCCGCTCATCCATCGCGCCCCCGACATCGACGACATTTATGTCGCTGTCGATTCCACCCAGGACATCCCGGCGGCCATCACCGATATGCGCAGCCTGCTGCGGGCCCGGCACCGCGTCCCGCCGGGCCAGCCCGATGATATCCGCATCCGCAACTGGACAGAGATCACACAGGCCCTGGGCTCCACCACGCGGCTGATGGGCCGGTTGCTGTTGTCCGTGGCCCTGATCTCCCTGGTGGTCGGCGGGGTGGGCATCATGAACATCATGCTGGTTTCGGTGACCGAGCGTACCCGGGAAATCGGCCTGCGCATGGCCGTGGGGGCCCGGGCGAGGGATATCCTGCGGCAGTTCCTTTTGGAGGCATTGCTGCTGACCTCGGCCGGAGGGCTGGTGGGCCTCGCGGTGGGACGGCTGGCGGCCCTCGGCGTGACGCACTTTCTGCACTGGCCCACCGTGGCATCCCCGCTGGCCATGCTGGCCGCCGTGGGCGTGTCGGCGGGGGTCGGGATCATCTTCGGCTTCTATCCCGCGTGGAAGGCCTCGCGCCTGGATCCCATCGAGGCCCTGCGCTTTGAGTAACCGATGTCCAGGTTCATGGCGTGGCATCGCCTATGGGGTTTATCGTAGCGCTCGCTGAGAGGGATGCCCCTCAACGGTCCCCAAAGCCTGATCTTCGGTGCGGAAGACCGAACTGAGGCTCCTTGGATCAGCGCCTCGGCGCCAAGATCACCTGGACCTCTCGCCGCTCCACTCGCCGTCGCCCATGCGGCCTGATTCACCACCATGCGCCCCCGTGCAGCCAAAGTTCGTGCGGGCCGACGTGAAACCGCGTTCCTGCCGTCTCAGGAAGGCCCTACACCGGTCCGCGGAACCGGTGTTGAGAACCGGGCCACCGAGTCCGTTAGCACACATCAACCGTCCTGTTGTGTCGCTGTAGTGCACGTCATCTCCCCCGCCAGCAGGTTCAACGACAAGTCCGCCTCCACCGGCATGCGCCTGAGCCACCGGCTGAATTGCTGGAGCATCAGGCCGGCGGCGATATTCGCGGTGAAGATGGTGCTCTTGGCCGTGCACGACCCATGGAATGACTCGTCCGCGGCGAACAGCGTGGTGGGGTAGTGCCCCCGGCTGGGCCCATCGCACGCCGTCAGCACCCGGATCACTTCGGCGCTCATCCGGCCGTCGCTGAAGAACTCCACCCGCTGATTGACCACCTCCCAAATGTGCCGGCGGGTCTCGATCGAATCCACGCACGAGAACAGCACGTTGTCCTGCTGGGCCAGGGTCCGGCGGTATTTCTCCCGGACCTGGTGCAATTCCATCCGGGGGTTGATCTTCCGGCACAGGTCGGCCGTGGGCTGGACCTTAGCCCGGCCCAGGTCCTCCTCCAAGTAGCCCTGGGGGGCCAGGTTCACGGCCTCCACAGTGTCGTGGTCGATCAGTTGCAGCCAGGGGATGCCCATGGCTGCCAGTTGCAGGGCCACTTGCCGGCCGATGGCGCCCACCCCCACTACCGTGGCCCTGCACCGAGCCAAGGCTTCCGGGGGGATGATGTCGCGCTGACGAAGGTCACGATCGGGAACGTTGGTCGTCATGATTCAAAGTCCTTTCCATGTAATAGAGAAGGGGTAACCCATGGCAACACACCACAAGCCACCCCTTCGCTTCCGGGGGTCGGGTACAAGGTTGATGATGGCATCGCTCAGGCCCAAACCGCGCATGAAGGAGGCGGCTTCGGTGAGGCTGGCCGTTCTGATGGTCTATTGTGAGGGGTTCGAGGGCTGCGGAGGGGCCTTATTCCCAACCACATACCTTGGCCACCGCATCAATCGCAGGCCCAATGCAGCCCTCATACAACTGCTGACAGTCCTGCTTCTGGATCTTCCGCTTCACATCCAGCAGGGGCAATTCATAACGGTCGGCGATGACTTCGGCTACCGCGTCCATGATGGCCAGGCCTTCCTGGTCTTGCAGCAGGGTGTCGCTGTTGGTGGCCGCTTTGGGGATGGGTTTGTTCACGGACTTGGGTTTGGGCACGTTAGGTCTCCTGTAAGGGGGGTTGTTCGGGGGTTATCACTGCGTTGATCCCGGCCGGGGGCAGTTCCGGGGCCTATTCCGAGGGGATCATTCCGGGGCCAGCAGAGCCTGAAGGATCTCGGCGGTCATGGGATCCATGCTCTTCCTCTGCTCGTTGGAGCAGGGAAGCAGAGGCGGCACGCCATGCTCCCGGCGCAACTGCTGGCACTGAGCCGATCCGGCCGCAAAGCCTACACAAGTACCCGGACGCGTAGCGTATATGCCACAACGATTGTCCAGGCCGAGGAATGGGCAGGGTTTCACGGCTGAGAGGATCCAACACGCGTCCAAGATGTCCAGGTCGGGGTGACGCTTACCCAGGGGACACTCGGCTTCGATCCGCGGCTCCCGCAGCACATCCAGGGCATACGCCTCGACCAACAGATGTCGGCAGCACAGACCGCAACGGTCACAGACGTACAACCCCCCGGAATTGGCTGCTTCACGCTGGTCTTGGTCATGATTGAGCGACGGCATCGGCTTTTCCTTTCCTGGCCAGAGGGATGTGCAGACTGAAAAAAGCCGCTTCCACCCAGACGCCCAGGATGGCGGCGACGCCCAGAATCCCGGCCTGAGCCAGCAGCCTGAATCCCTCGCCTTCGGGGGGATCGCCCCAGGTGCGTTCGCCGGCGAATACGATCAGGTTGCCTGGGATGTCGGGATCCACGATGTGGGCCGCATCGCGGGTCCTGGGCGGCCAGGACCGCACAAATTCACGCACCGCCTTCTGGCCGGTCAACTCCCGGATGTCTCCGGCGAGGTTCAGCAGGTGCCGGAATTGTCCGTGCAACTCCTCCAGGTCGATGTTGGCTGGCCGGGGGGAGCGTTCTGCGGGGTCCAGCCAGGGGCAATCGGCCAGCAGGCCGATGAGAGCTTGGTCGTCTCGTCCTTCGAGCGCCGGCCGGACCCGGCGCAACCAGTCCAGACGCCTATCAGCCTCAGCTTCGGCCGCGGGCATGGCCCGCTTGGGCAGTTTCCGGGGGCCCTTGGCGAAGTATCCGATCAGGTCGGCACCCATGACAGGTCTCCTTGGGGGTAAAGGAGAACGGGCACCGTGGCCCACCGGCCAGGTGCCCGTTCTCCAGGGATAGGGTCACAGATCCATGTCGATGTCACGTTCGGCCAGGCATTCAAAGGCGTC
>JAJXSS010000339.1 GCA_021784455.1 Planctomycetota bacterium | reverse complement strand
GCCGTTCCATGGCTGTGTCCTTTCTGGCCCCACTCCTTGGGGCCCCTGATTGCGCCTCACCCTATCGCCTGTACTCTAGCCCGCATCAACCCCTGCCCCGAAAATATTGTCACGCCCGCCTCGCCCGGGGAAGCGTGAGGGGCCGAGCCGTCGGGGCCATCCGTGGTAGAATGTGTGGCTCCCCATGAATATCCGCAACTTCTGCATCATCGCGCACATCGACCACGGCAAGAGCACTCTGGCCGACCGCCTGCTGCAGATTACCGGGGCCATCTCCGAACGCGATATGAAGGCCCAGTTCCTTGATGACATGGACCTCGAGCGCGAGCGCGGCATTACCATCAAAGCCTCGGCCGTATCGGTGCATTACTCTTGCCAGGGGCAGGACTACGAACTGAACTTCATCGACACGCCGGGACACGTGGATTTCCATTACGAGGTGTCGCGGGCCCTGATGGCCTGCGAAGGCGCCATCCTCGTCGTCGATGCCACCCAGGGCGTTGAGGCCCAGACCGTCGCCAACGCCTACATGGCCATCAACGCCAACCTCGAGATCGTCCCCGTCATCAACAAGATCGACCTGCCTTCGGCCCGCCCCGAGGAAGTGGCCATGGAGGTCGAGCAGATCCTGGGCATTCCCGCCGAGGACTGCCTGTATGTCTCGGCCAAGTCCGGCATCGGCTGCAGGGAACTGCTGGACGCCGTGGTCCAGCGCGTACCCGCACCGCGCGGCACTGCCCAAGCCCCTACGCAGGCGCTGATCTTCGACTCCAAATACGACGACTATCGCGGCGTGGTGGTGTATTTCCGTCTCTTCAACGGCCAGTTGGCCCTGGGCGACAAGATCCGCATGATGGGCACCGGCCGGATGTGGCAGATCACGGAGATGGGCAAATTCATCCCCCAGATGCGCCTGCAGAAGGCGCCCATGGAAGCTGGAGAGGTGGGCTATTTCGTCGCCTCCATCAAGTCCCTGACCGATGTCAACATCGGCGACACCATCACCCACGAGGCCCATCCGGCCCCGCAGGCCCTGCCGGGCTATCGCGAACCGCAGCGCATGGTGTTCTGCGACTTCTATCCCACCGGCGACACGGGCTTTGAGCAGCTCCGTGATGCGATCGAAAAGCTGCACTTGAACGATGCCTCGTTCACCTTTGCCCCGCAGTCTTCCGAGGCCCTGGGCTTTGGCTTCCGCTGCGGCTTCCTGGGCATGTTGCACATGGACATCATCCAGGAGCGCCTGGAACGCGAGGGCGGTGTGACCATCGTGCAGACGGCCCCCACCGTCACCTACGAGGTCCTCAAAACCGACGGCTCGGTGCTCCAGATCACCAACCCCTCGGACCTCCCGGACCTCTCCATCGTGCGCGAGATCCGCGAGCCCATGGTCCGCGTGGAGATCATCACGCCCAACGAGTCCATCGGGGACGTGATGAAGCTGTGCGATGCCCGCCGCGGGGTGTACAAGAAGCAGCAGTTCCTGTCCGACACCCGCCAGGTGCTGGAATACCACCTGCCCCTGGCCGAGATCATCTACGACTTCTATGACAAGCTGAAATCCATCACCCGCGGCTACGGGACGATGGATTACGAACTCATGGGCTTCCACGCCGACAACCTGGTGAAGGTGGACATCCTGATCAACGCCAAGAAGGTGGATGCCCTGGCCATGATTGCGCACCGGGAGAAGGCCGAATTCCGCGGGCGGGCGGTGCTGGTGCGGCTGAAGAAGGAGATCGACCGGCACCTCTTCGAGATTCCCCTGCAGGCCGCCATCGGCGGCAAGGTGATCGCCCGCGAAACCATCAAGTCGGTGGGCAAGAATGTCACCGCCAAGTGCTACGGCGGCGATGTAACCCGCAAGCGCAAGCTCCTGGAAAAGCAGAAGGAAGGCAAGAAACGTATGAAGCGCGTGGGCACGGTGGACATCCCCCAGGAAGCCTTCATGGCCGTGCTGGATCCGGGCGAAGGGTGAGGATTTTTCGATTTCGGACTTTCGCTCTTCGATGGTTCCCGTGGGGTAGCCAGCGTGACTCTTCGAGCCTGAAGCGGTGGGCGGTGACCAACCCACGCCCGCGACTCTGTGCGCCGGCTTTTCCACTCGAACCCTGAAAATCAAAAATCGAAAATCCCCCTACCTTCCCTGAACCGCCGGCTTCGGGTCGCCCCCCTGCTCGCGGCGGCGGATCACCAGCTTGATGGGTACCTCGGAAAAGGGCAACAGCTCCCGCAGCCGGGCCAGCAGATAACGCTGGTAGTTGCTGTCGAACATGTTCACATCGTTGACAAACAGGGCGATGGTCGGGGGCTGCACCTCCGCCTGGGTCAGATAGAAAATCTTGGGCCGCCGGCCGATGCCCGAGGTCGGCGGCTTTTCGGCCATGATCTTCTCGAAGGCCCGGTTCAGCTCGCCCGTGCCCACGTGGTGCTGGGCCTGCTGGTGCAGGTTGAAGGCCATGGCCACCGCGTCGCGCAGCCCCTCGCCCGCCTTGGCGCTGACAAACACGATGGGGGCAAAGTCCAGCCCCCGCAGTTCCTTGGTCAGATACTCGCTGTAGGCCTCCTGGGTGGCCTTGCCCCGGGTCAGGTCCCATTTGCTGACCACGATCACCGTGGGTTTGTAGTGGCTCACAACCTCCTCGGCCAACTGCTGGTCCACGTGGCTGACGGGCACGCTGGCGTCGATCAAGAGCAGCACCACATCCGCCCGCCGCACGGAGCGCAGGGCCCGGTGCTGGCTGTAATACTCGATGTCTCGCCCCTGTACGCTCTTGCCGCGGCGCACCCCCGCCGTGTCAATGGCCGTGAAAACCCGGCCTTCCATCTCGAAACGCACATCCACCGCGTCGCGCGTGGTGCCGGCGATCTCGCTGACGATCATGCGCTCACTGCCCGCCAGAGCGTTGACCAGGGTGCTCTTGCCCGCGTTGCGCTTGCCCACGATGGCCAGCAGCACGCCCAGGTCGGGCTTTTCCCCTTCATCGGCGAACTGGGCCCAGTCGATGCGCCGCCGCACGGCTTCGAAGAACTCGTCCTTGTTGTAGCCGCTTCTGGCGGAGATACACACCGGCTCACCCAACCCCAGTTGGGCCGCCTCGGCTGCCCCAGCTTCATGCTTGGCGCTGTCCACCTTGTTGGCGATCAGCAGCACCGGCTTGGCGCCGCCATTCTCCGCAGGCCTCCCCTTGGCCTTGCTTTGCCGCTGGCGCAAAAGCCGGGCCACCTCCTGATCCAGCGGCACCAGTCCCTGCTGGGCGTCCACCGCGAAAAGGATCAGGTCCGCCTCGGCCATGGCGATGGCAATCTGCCGCTCCACATCGGCGGTCAGGTTCTGGCTGTCCTGGATGCCATAACCGCCCGTATCGATCAACTCCACGAAGCGATCGGGTTCGCCCGCGGGCGTGTCGTGGGTGACGGGCAGGCACACATAGGAGCTGACGCGATCCCGCGTCACCCCCGGCGTGGGATCGACGATGGCAATCGGCCGGCCGGCCAGCAGATTAAAGAGACTGGACTTGCCGACGTTGGGCCGGCCCACAATGACGACTTTGGGAAGCATGGATAGAGGTCCCCTCCGCTCGCGGGGTCGGTTCGGGCAGGCCCGAACGCATCGGGCCGATGGTGGTTCCCATTCGGTCGGGTCAGGGCTGAATCTACGATCCGCCGTGGCGCTTCTGCCATAGCGCCACGGCTTCCGGGGGCCGGGCGTACAGCGGCAGCAGCGCCATCGGATCGATGGTTTGCCCCCGTTCGGCCAGCGCCCGGCCGATTTCCCACACCGCAACACTCTGCGGCTGGGCGAGTTCCGGCGGCAGCAGGGTCACCCCCGGAATGTCCCGCTCGCGCCAAGGCCCCGGCAGGGGCTCCCCCAGCACCCACAACGGGCGCGGGCTCGTGCTCAGCAGTTCCTCCGATCGGCACACGGCCGGTGCATCCTGGAGTTGCCAGGCACTGCCGGCCCAGGCAAACACGCCGGCATACAGCGTGTCCTTCTTCAGGTTCATGCCCACCACCAGCCGCGTTTGGGGCGATTCCGGCGGCTCGACGTTGCGGGCCAGTACCTCCAGCGTGGGCACCGCGACCACCTTGGCCCCCGTCACCCGGGCCAGAATCTTGACCGTGGTAATCCCGATGCGCAGGCCGGTGAACGATCCGGGCCCGACCGACACATATAGTTCGGCCAGATCAGCCGGCCGCACATCGTGCTGCTGGCACAGGTGATCGATGGTGGGCATCAGATCCACCCGGTGCCGCTGCTGGGGCGGCATGGTCAGCGTATCCAAAATCCGGGCCCCCTGGCCCAAGGTCACCGACCCCACGGGCCCAGAGGTTTCAAGGGCCAGGTTGTAGCGGCCTTCCGGCATAGCCCCTCATTGTACGTTGCCGGCGTAGCCTCCGAAAATCGATACAATTTCGTGACTTAGGAGCTTGCCATGACAGGCCAGACTGATCGCATCACCAGCGGATTCCATCACATCGCCCTCCGGGCCAGCAATTTCGATGCTTCGGTGCGCTTTTACACCCAGGCGCTGGGCTTCGTGCCCCGCATCACCTGGGGCGAGGGCGATAAACGGGCCATCATGCTGGATACCGGCAACGGCAATTATCTGGAGATCTTCGCCGGCGGCCAGGCCGGGCCCCGCCCCGAAGGAGCCTGGCTGCACCTCGCCCTGCGCACCAGCCAGTGTGATGCCGCTCTGGAACGGGCCCGTCAGGCCGGTGCCCAGGTGACCATGGAGTCCAAGAGCCTGGACATCCCCAGCACCCCGCCCACCCCTGTGCGCATCGCCTTCTGCCAGGGCCCCGATGGGGAGATCATCGAGTTCTTCCAGAACAACCTGACCTGATCCGCCCGCTTACCAAGCCAGCGGGTTTACATCCACCAGGTCCGTCAGCCAGTCCAGCCCCCACCAGCGTCCCTCGGTGTTATCGCGCAGGCCCAGGGTGAAGCGCAGGTGGTCCGTGCGCTTGACCAACTTGACCAGCAGAAGATTCTCGCCCTGGCGCAGCGTAATGCTTTGGACGTGGTTGTGCGGTGTCCACATCGCCACCGAGTTGGATTCCTTAGCCAGCTCGCCGTTGACATACACGCGGAACGCATCGTTGTTGCCGATGACCACGGCCGCCTGGCGCGCCTGTGAAACCAGGACGCGGCGGGCCAGATAGACGCAATATTCGCCGCGCAGGCCGATCAGCCGCCGCACATCGATTTCCGTGCCGCCGA
>JAJXSS010000338.1 GCA_021784455.1 Planctomycetota bacterium | reverse complement strand
GCGCCCACCAACATGATCGGCGGGTCCTGGAAGATCAATGACAAACTGACGTGGCTGACCAACCTCATCGTCGGCCCCGAGCAGCCTAAGAGCATCCCCGGCGACCACAGTGCCTACCGGACGGTGTGGGACAACACGTTGACCTATCAGGTCAGCGATTCCCTGCTGCTGGCCCTGAATGGCGACTGGGGCAACGAAACGCTCCCCTCCGACACCAAGGCGGGCAACAACTGGTACGGCGCCGCCGGGTACATCACCTATACCTTCAACGATCAGATCTCCACCACCCTGCGCATCGAGGGCTTCCGCGATGAGACCGGTACCCGCATCGGCAATATCGTCCCGGCGTCGGTGGGGCAGCCCGCGAGTCTCTTCGAGGTCACCTACGGCTTCACCATCAAACCCATCCGCCAGTTCGGCAACCTGATCGTGCGGCCGGAATTCCGCTACGACCACTCGTTTAACCAGCCCGTATTCGACAACAACAACCCCAGCCGCGACCAATACACGCTGGCGTGCGATGTCATCATCACTTTCTGAACGTGCTCTGAGGAACAAAGCGGTGGGTCCGAAGGCTTGCCCCACCCTACGCCGTATATAGCAGGCACTCGGCTCAACACACCGGCCCGCCAGGAACCCGGGCCCCGAGTCAGAGTGCCGGCCTCCAAGGGCTCGACCGACGTGGACCCGGTCGGGCCCTTTTTCTTGCGCTGCACGCTGCAGGGTGGGCACAGCGTCCTCGTTCCGGAGTGGTGCTTGCCCCCCTATGGGTGTGCGGTGGTCGGCAAGACGTTCAGGCAAGCTCACACCTGTCTTATCCCCCCGCGATTTGGGAGAGGGCGTCGACGAGGTTGGCCAGATCATCCGGGGTGTTGAACGGGCCGGGACTGATCCGCACCGCGCCCGCCGGAAACGTCCCCAGACGCCGATGAATATACGGAGCACAGTGCAGACCCGGCCGGACCGCGAGGTTAAAGCTGTCATCCAGAATGGAGCCCACATCGGCGGCCTCGTACCCCCGGATGTTGATCGAGAGCGTCCCCACGCGCCGCCGGGCATCGCGTGGGCCGTAGACCGTGAATCGCTCATCCGCGGCCAGTTTCGCCAATAGCTTCTCCACCATCGCCCGTTCGTGAGCCAGGATATCAGCCACGGGCCGGGCGGCCAGGTAGTCCAGAGCGGCGCCCAGGCCGGCGATGCCCACCGTATTGGGCGTGCCACCCTCGAGGTAGTAAGGAAACAAGGCCGGCTGGGTGGGGGTGGAAGAATCGCCGCCGGTGCCGCCTTCGCGCCAGGCCCTTAGCCGCCCCCGGAATATCTGGCGGTCCAGGTGCCCCGCCTCGTGCGTGGCCGCCACCGCCTCGGCCGGCTGGGGGCAGCGCGCTCCGACGTAGAGCCCCCCCGTGCCGGTGGGCCCCAGCAGCGACTTATGGCCCGGAAACGCCAAGAGGTCCACCTTCATCGCCTCAATGGAGATGGGCATCACCCCGGCCGTCTGGGCCGCATCCAAGCAGAATAGAAGATCGTGCTCCCGGGCGATGCGGCCCACGGCGGCGGCATCCTGGATGGTCCCCAGCACGTTGGAGGCGTGGGTCATGACGATCAGCCGCGTGGCCGGCTGGATGGCCTTTTCAATGTCCCCCGGATCGACAAGGCCTTGGATATCGCAGTCCACGCGGGTCAGGTCGATGTCGCCATTGGCGACCATGGCCTGCAGCGGCCGACTGACCGAGTTGTGCTCCAGCACGGTGGTGATGACGTGGGGTCTGTCGGGTTGAGCCGCGGAGCCGGTCAGGACGCCCTTGAGGGCCATATTCAAAGCGTCCGTGCCGTTCATGGCAAAGATCATCCGCTGCGGATCCTGGCCATCGAACAGGCGCGTAAGTTTCAGTCGCACCTCATCCAGCAGGCGTTCAGCGGCGATGGCCATGCGATGTCCCGCCCGGCCGGGGTTGGCGGCCGATTCGGCCAGGAACCTGGTCATCGCCTCGGCCACGCCCGGTGCTTTGGGCCAACTGGTGGCGGCGTTATCGAAATAGATCATGCCTGCGTCTCGGCAGACTGGTGGGGTGGGCACCGCCCGCCTTCTGGGCGGGTTCGGGCAAGCCCGAACCGATGCACCGGGCGGGCGCTACACGCTGGGCAGGCCCTGCACGCGGCGCCAGGCGGAGAGCTGGCCCAGGTGCGTAGCCGTGTGGTTAACCAGGATGTGCACCAGGGCGTGACCCATGGTGGGGAAGCGCGGCCGCCAGCGTTCCAAGGCCGGAGGCTGACGCCAGAAGGCATCCTCCTTGGCCCGGATGCCCGCACACAGGCGCTGGTGGGCCTCTTCCAGAAAGCTCAGCAACTGGGCTTTGGCCGGATACTTGGACCGGTCCGCTACCGGCCGGGAATTGTTGCCCAGCAGATCCGCCCATTCCTTGGGGGCCTTGGCGGATACGCCCAACTGGGCGCCGTACAGGTCCGTAACGAAGGCCAGGTGCCCGATCACCCAGGCCGCGTGGTTCATGCCTGGGGCCGGCTGGACGGTCATCTTCTCATCCGGCACGTCGGCCACCAGACGCTTGGCGTAGTCCAGGTTCTTGTCCGCAACGGCGATCAATGGCTCAATCAGTTCCATACATCACGCTTCCTTCCTATCTGGGTGGCTTGGGGTTGGACGGCCGACTCCTTACATGACCGAAGGGAAACCCAGCACGCGGCGCCAGGCCGAAAGCTGTCCCAGGTGGGTGGCTTCGTGGGCGGTCATCAGAAAGACCAGTCCATCCCCCAGGGTGGGGACGAACTCGCGCATCTGTTCCATGGGAAACGGCTCGGCCAGGCGGCCGGCGGGCAATTTGGCCACCGCTTCCGTCACCAGCCGGTGGCCGTCCTCCAGCCGGGCCAGGAGTTCGGCCTTGGTCGGATACAGGCGGCGATCGGCCTGGGGCTTGGCCCCCAGGCCAAAAAGCTTCGCCCAGTTTTCCGGCATGGGCGGAGTCTTGATCCCCAGGATCTGGGCGGTGAAGGCATCCGTCCCTACCAGGTGGCCCAGGATGAACGCCGGGTGGTTGACCTCCGGGGCGGGTTGTTCGGCCATCCGGTCCTCGGGGATGTCGGCCACCAGTTTGCGGGCGTAGGCCAGGTCGTTCTGGTAGGTCTTGATGACGTAAGGCAGCATAGCGGCCCCCTTTCTCGTTAAGGTGTCCCCACCACCATATCATCCGCCGACGTATTTGGCGTAGATGCCGCGGGCCACGGTGGGCTCTTTGGTGCCCTTGATGATGGCCCGGCCATCGGTAAAGAGCGTCAACTCGTAGGGTTGGCCCCCGTCTTTCAGCTCAGCCCGCAGCATGAACTTGTTCACGCTAACCGTGCCGTGAGATTTGAGGCGCTCGGCAATCTGGGCGAAATCCAGACGGTGGGAGCCGACGGCATCGGGGTGGTGGGTCAGTTGCACGGCGTTGCGGCCGCAGAGCGTGGTGGTGCTGGAGCCGAACTTGCCGGCCAGGAACTCGAACTCGCGTTTCTTGCAGCAGATACACTCACCCACCTCATAGGCGCGCTGGACCTTGAGCTGTTTGGTGGTATTGGCCCACACATCCACGTGCAGGAGACAGGGGTTGACGGCCGCGTAATGCCCGGTGAGGACTTTGAGGGTTTCGACACACTCGTAATTGGCCACGATGGAGACCACCGGGCCCAGCACCCCGGCCGTGTCGCAGGTGGGATTCATGCCGGGGGGCGGGGCCTGCTCGAAGATGCAGCGCAGACAGGGTGTGGCCACGCCCGCCTTTTCCCACGCCGAGCCCATTCCGGGGGTGTGGGGCAGGATGGCGTACGACATGCCCACCGTGCCCACGGCCCCACCGTAGATGTAGGGCTTGCCCAGTTTCACGGCTACATCGTTGACCAGGAATCGGGTTTCGAAGTTGTCCACCCCATCCACCAGGATGTCGCAGGCGGCGGCGATCCGCTCGATGTTGCTGTGATTGAGATCATCGACGATGGCCGTGACTTCCACCTGCGAGTTGATCTGCGCGATTTTGCGTTTGGCCGCCTCGGCCTTGGGGATGCCCTCGGCCACATCCCGTTCATCGAACAACACCTGACGCTGGAGGTTGGTGATCTCGATGAAGTCACGGTCCACGATGACCAGGTGGCCGACCCCGGCCCGGGCCAGCATGTTGGCGATGACCGTGCCCAGGGCCCCGCAACCGATGACCAGGGCCCGGGAGGCCAGGAGCTTCTTCTGGCCTTCTTCACCGAAGCCCGGCAGGAGCATTTGACGATGGTAGCGGGAGAGGTCCATTTTCAATTTGTGAATTTCAATATCCGATTGGCATCACGCTGCTTCCCCCGGCTATTACAGGCCCCGGAGGTGAAACCCGAGACACGACACCAAGACACAACGTTTTACCCCGCCACGAGGCTACCCCCCTCCACGGGGTCCACTTTCACGCCGATCTGGACCAGGTAGGATAAGGCCCCTTCCACCTGCACCTCCGCGCCCGTGAACAGCACGGCCATAATGCCGATATCCTTCTGCACGCTGGCCTGGCGGATGTCGAAAATGACATCCGGAAATTGGCGGGCCATCTTCCACAGGCAGGGTTCGTTCTGCCGACCGCCCTCGAAGGTCAGCCACACTTTACGGGTCAGTTGCGGCATGGGAAAGCTCCGTTAAACCAGGAAGGCACGAAGAAGGAATCACAATTCCAATTCGTGCTTCTAAGCTTTGTGTCTTCGTGACTTCGTGGCTCATCTTCTTAGCCTCCGGCGATGGCGGGGATGATGGCCACTTCGTCGCCGGGTTTGACGGCGGTGTCCAGATTGTCCAGAAAGCGGATGTCTTCATCGTTCAGGTAGATGTTGATGAAGCGGTTGAGCTGCTGCGGCCCCTTGTACAGGCGCTTGCCCAGGTCCGGGTACTGGGCGGTCAGGGCCGAAAGCACCTCGCCGATGCAGGCGCCGGTTAGCGTCAGGGATTCCTGGTTCCCCGTCTGGGGCCGCAGGGCGGCGGGGATGCGTACGGTGACAGTGTCTGCCATGGCTGTTCCTTGTCGGGTTGGCCCTGGTCGAACATCGGCCAGGGCCTGCAGGTTCGGGTTTGCTCGGCCATCAGCCTCGCCTCGGCAGAAGCTCGGCCAGGGCCGAACCTACGCGGCCGCCTCTTCTTTATCATTATCCGCCATCAGGGCGTCGAATTCCGTCATTTTCGCGCCGATCACGGGGGTGTTGGTGTAGCGGCCGCGCAGCACTTCCACCGTCTTAAGCCCGT
>JAJXSS010000337.1 GCA_021784455.1 Planctomycetota bacterium | reverse complement strand
TTCCGATCTGACAAACTGCATGACGAGGATGGCGAAAGCCAGCAGGGCCAGATTGTCGGCCAGCCGCACGGCCGGCGGATCGGTGCTGGGCCCGTTGGCCAGGCGTGCCACGATCGGAGGCATGCCGATCAGCAGCCCGTAGAGGGCGATCCGCCACAAGCGTGGGCCAAGAGACTCTTTCATGGGCTCCGTGATGCTAGCCGAAGTCGGGGGGTAAGTCAGGGGAAAAGAGGGGGGTGAAAGGAAAGTGCAAGCTGTGTCAGCAGAAGACACGAAGCGGGCGGGATAAGCCGGGGCGAACCCGGTGGGGTTGCTGGTGGCGGTGGAAGCGGATGGGCAGAGCAAGAGGCGGGCGGCAAAGGGTGCCAAAGTGGAGGGAAAGAAGCAGGGGTAGCTGAGTCAACCAGTTTCCCCGGTTGACTAAGGAATCAACTCCGGTGTCCGCAGTTTCCGGGCCCGGGGAGACCGGAAGGGATTTGTCTTTCATTTGCCGCCTGCACGGGCGGGAAACAATGCGCAGATCAGTTGGGCATACAGGCGATGGCCGAAGTCGTTGGGATGGTTGAGGCCATTGCCGGTCAGGTCAGTGAAGGGCTTGTGCTTGAGCAGGTCCAGCCAGGGCGTGGTCACATCGGCCAGCGCCACGTTGGTCCTCACCAACTGGCGCAGGGCATCGCGATACCCAATAAACCGTGCCGTGGGGATGATGCGCGGATTACCGGTCATGCCGGCCACGAGCACGATATCGGCCTGGGGCACGCCGGCCTGAACGGCGGCGACCAGGCGGCGCATGGTCGCCCCGAAGACCGGCGGCGGTTCATTGTCGTTCATGCCAAAGGCCAGAATCACCAGATCCGGCTTGGCAGCCACGACCTGGTCCGTTCGGGTCAACCCCCACTGGGCGCGGGTGCCGGCGACGGCCAGATTGACCAGCGCCACCCTGGCCCCGAAGCGTTGCTGGAGCGTATTGGCCACCAGTTGGGGGTAGGGCGGCTCAAACGGGGGGGCCATGACCTTGGCAAAGCCGGAAGCGTTGTAACCTTCGGTGATGCTGTCGCCCAGGGCCACGATGGTGAACGGCTGGCGGGCCCTGAGTCTGGCGAGGCTGCGGGTCAACAACGGTTGGGGCCAGGCGGGAGGCCAGGGCAAAGACGCGTTGTGCTGGTAGGTGGCGAGCACCTGCAAATCATGAAAGTAGCGACCTTCCGACCACAAGACCCCGGCGAGGCTGTGGGGGCTGCCACGCGGCGGAGACATTTGCGCCGCCGTCTTGAAAGGAATGCGTGATCGACTGGTCCGCTCGAGGACATCCGTGCCGGGTTTCCAGAGGTAGTCCTTGCCGTCCACATAGACCGTCTGCAAGTCGCCGCTGGTTAAGCGCGGCGGAGAACGCGGGACGAACAACAGTTTTGCCGTCGCGACGGATTGACCTTGGGCCTGGATGAAGAGAAGCGGTTCGTCTCGCATTTTGGATGATTCCCAAAAAGGCTGGCCCAGCACGACCGGAGCGGCGCTTTCGGCAGCGCTGACGGTGCCCCCGCCCATGGTGACCCATAATCCCGTGAGCAGAGCCAGAAACAGATAGGGAACTGGATGGGCCGGCAGGTGATCAGACCCGGTCTGGGGGCGGGGCGCTGAGGGGGCGGGGAAGGTGCAAGTGGTCATAGTCGCTCTCCGAGTTCCAAGGTGCCCAGTTTCACGCGTCATACTATGGCTCGCCCGCGTTCGTAAGAGGTTGCATGCCGGGGAAGTTCCTAACCGAACCGGTCGCAGTGTCCAGAGGGTAATAATCTCCAGCACCTCACATGGCAGAGCCGGGGACTACGGCCGGGCGTGCTTCGGACTGAACAGCCATGGGTGGGACGTGCCCGGGGATTCAGGGTAGATTCACGTTTTGCCCCATCGACTTTGCCCAGCGCATCACAGCCATGAATTTAGGGCTGGCGGCCTCGTTTTCATCGCTGTATTGCAGCAGGCCCCAGCATCCCCATTTCGACCAGGAGCCGACGCTGGTGAAGTTGCACAGCAGGTCGCCGCCGGCTTGTTTCCAGGTATTGAGATAGGCAGTGTAGAGTTCGCCCATGCGGGGGTCGGCATTGGCCTTGAAAAACAACTGGGTCAGGGCCGGGTTGTTTTCGCCGCCGCCGATACCCACCAGGTGTTGTCCAGCCTCGTAGGCCACCAGCCGCAGGCCGTGGTTCCTGGCCATCTGGGCGTTGGTTCTGATCCCGTTGGCGACCCTGGGCAGCACCGTGTTGCGCATGTACGCCATCAACTGGTCCACGCTCCACTTGGAGACCTCATCGGCGCCCGGCCGGTTGGGATCGTTGGAGTGCGGCGGGACCAGCATTGCCAGGTAGGGGGCGATAGCCAGGGCGTCCACCTCACCGGGCTTGACGTTCTTGAGCAGCAGGCCATCGATCCAGTAGTGGTCCCCCACTTGCCAGGCCAGCACGCGTACCAGCCGGTCGTGCCCGCCGAACACGTCCTGCCAGATGCGGAAGATCTGCAGGGCTCGCTGGGTGTAGAACAGGCATGCCCCTTCCCACGGGCGGTCGGGCCGGCCCAGGTGCCGGGCCGCGGCCTGATCCATCGCATACTTGTGCTGCTGGAACATGCCGTTCCACACTTCGTTGGAGTATTCGATGTAGACCTTCAGGGATGGATCAAGCTTTTCCTTGACCATCTGGGCAAACGAACGGATGTACCGGTCATCGGCCTGACAGGGCATGCAGAACCAAGGATCGATGTGCTGGCGGTTGCACAGGTCGATCATCATCTCCAGCGGGATGCCTTGTTTCATCCAGGTGGCGTCGTTGAGTTTGGGGCGCTGGTCCCAGGTCACGACCTTGGAATTATTGGTGCACATCCAATCCATGAAGCGGTAACAGGCGATGCCCTGCCAGCGGTGGAGGAACACGGGATTAAAGGGCTGCTGTTGCCAGGTGTTCGCAAAGCCGGGCATGATCACGTGGATGTTGCGGATGTAATCGCTCGGATCGGTTTGGGCAATCGAAAGAAAGATGGCGCCCTTACTCGAATCGACGTCGAGGATCATCCGCCCGGGCGCGGGCTGCGCGACGACCTTGGCCGCCCCACCGATGGAGATTACGCCCTTGCCGTCGTAGAGCAGGGTATACCGGCCGGAGGGGTAGTGGCCGCCCGCAATGGTGCACAGGAGCGTCTGGGCGGAGCAGTCCGGGGCGAGGCTCTTAACCCAGCCGTGGGCATCCAGATCCAGGGCCGGGCCCTTGCCCCAGGCCCCGCCTTTTTGCTGGCTGGTCCAGGGGCGGGAGAGGTGGAACACATCCACAAACGGCAGTTCGGTGTCCCAGTCGGCCGGCCCGGTGAGGTTCATGCCCAGGCGCGGGTGTGCGTTGGGAGACTCGGCGTGCGCGGGGCGATCCGCGGCGAAAAGCGCCGTACTTCCGCACCAGCACGTGGCGCACAAACAGAGCCCGAGCACCGCAAATTTCGGCATGACCACACCTTTCCTTGAAAGAGTTTTCGCCGTGCGTCCGATTACTTGGGGGAGGCTGGCATACAAGACGTGGACCGATCACCACGGATCGGTAAACGTCGGGTTATGCGGCACCACGTGGTCCAGCAGGTAGGAAGACGGCTGCCTTTCCACGTGGCCGTCGAGGAACAGCAGGTTGGTATCGCCCAGATGGGCCTGAGGAGTGTAGACGGGAATCCATTGAGGGCCCCAGATGCCGTTGACGCCCCATTCAACGAGCTTGGTGGCGCTGGCGTGTTTGCCGCCGACCAGAGGGTCTACGGTATCGCGGGTGTCGCCCATGAGCAGGCGCAGGCTGGGCGGACCGAGGATGGTCTCGATCTTGCCGGGCAGCGCGTAAGTGGCGGGGGTACTGTAGGAGTTGGCGGCGCCACGGCGCCATTCGTAATTCCAGCCATAGCCGATGTCGGCGTCCCAGCCGGGGCACTGGTAGACCTTGAGCTGCCAGTTGCCGTAATTGGTTCCCACCCCCCCAAGATAGGAGGAAAGCACCACATACCAGTCCATGCTGTAATGCACCCCGTCGAAGGTATAGACCGAGGCCACCAGGTTGCCCTGGTTGTCGTTGGCATAGGACATGGTGGCGATGCCGAAGGAGCGCAGATTGCTCTCGCAACTGATGCCGATACCGGCCTCGCGGGCGTTGCGCAACGCCGGCAGGATCAGGGCTACCAGGACCACGATGATGCTGATCACCACCAGAAGCTCGAGCAAGGTAAAACCGTGTAGGAGGTGGCGGTGTTTCATGGCTGGGCGATCCGAATCATCTTTCCGCGGCGGCAAGCGGCCTTGTGAAACCGGCGGCGACGCCGCTTACCTATAGGGCATGTCCGCCCGGCGGAAGCGGTCATACAGCGCGTTCGTCCCCCAGGGCTGGTTCAGTGCCTCACCGTGGCCATCCACGCAGGTGACGTTCACCACGTTGTTGTGCAGAAGCACCGTGTTGCTGGCCACATCCACCGGCCAGGGAGTGAAATCACCCCAGGTGATGCCCAGCTTGTCATTGATGGTGGCCAGAAAGTAGTGCATCCCTTGGTAGGTGCTATAGGCCCAGCCGTCGCCGATCAGAATGGTCGTGGCTTGGGCCGCATCGCTAAGCTTCCAGGGGTGCTGGGGGTTGGTGGGGGTGCCAAACGTGCCATCCTGGTTCCGGTTCACCGTCAGATAGTCGTTCAGGCCGTACTGGGCGCTCCAGCGCTCGTTGTAAAGCCAATGGGGCCCCGGGGCCTGGTCTGACAACGGGCAGTTCCACACCGTGCCGGCGTAGACAGTGGATTGGTAGGGCACGTAATCCGCATATTTACCGATCCAGTCCCACCACGTGCAGGAGCCGCTGGGATCACCCGGCGGCGGCACCGACCAGCCTCCGGCGACATTGTAGGGCACATAGTTGTCGTGGTCGGTGGCGTACTCGAAAAGCCCCAGGCTGATCTGCCGCTGGTTGCTCATACAGAGCATCGCCCGCGCGGCCATCCGGGCCCGGGTCAAAGCCGGCAGCAGCATCGCGATCAGCAGGGCGATGATGCTGATCACCACCAGCAGCTCGATCAAGGTAAAACCACAGGGGTACTTGCAGCGTTTCAAGGGTCAGCGCTCCGAACCGTCTCTTGCTCCGGGGGCCGGTATCCGCGAGGGTCAGCTAAAGCGCCGCTCCGCGGTCAGGCGGAGGCGGCGCAGGAGGAGGGCTTTCCATCAATGCCGTCGCCGGCGGGGCACCATGAGCAGCCCGCCCAGGGCCAAGAGGACCACAGAGG
>JAJXSS010000336.1 GCA_021784455.1 Planctomycetota bacterium | reverse complement strand
CACAGGCATAATCACCATGATCGGAGGAATAGACCACGATCGTGTTTTCGGCCAGACCGTTGCTGTCCAGCCAGGCGAGCAATTCTCCGACCGCGTAATCCACATGACTGATGCTGCCCAGATAGCCGTGGAGTTTGCGCAGCCTGCCCGCCTCGAACGTTTTGGGTTCGAAAAGCTGCCAGGGGCGTTCACGCCAGCCTCGGGCTGATTCGCGCAGGTGGGGGGCTTTCCCTTCCATGTCGTAATCGGCGTTCGGCGGCAGATGCAGCCTGTCTTCTTCATAGAGTTTCCAGAACTCGATGGCCGGCGTGTAACACTGGTGCGGTTTGGGCAGGCTGACATGGAGAAGAAATGGCTGGCCAGCCTTCTGGCTCTCGGCCATGAAGGCCATGGACTGTCGTACGATCCAGCCTTCCTGGCCGTCTTCGTAGGAGACCTTGGAGGGGCGCCCCTCCACCGTCTGACCGCCCCGTGTCCCAAACTCCTGCATGGCTCCGTGGTCCTCGAGATGGGTCAGGTCCCGTTCCGCCAGATACCTGGCATAGGCGCTGCTGCGTCCTGCGATGCTGCACCCACAGGTCTCATGGAACACATCACAGTCATCCTCGAGCCAGTACTCCGGGCAATGGATTTTGCCGATGGCTCCCGTGCGGTATCCCGCACGGCGGAAATGTCCATAGATCGTGGGCAAGCCGCCCGGATTCGGTCCACTCAGCCCGTAATAGCCATGGTTGTGGCAGTATTGACCGGAATGCCAACTGACGCGGCTGGGGGTGCAGATGGGATTCTGCGTGATGGCCGTGTTGAAACGCGTGCCCTGCGCGGCCAGATGGTCGAGATGCGGCGTCTTGACATCCGGATGCCCCTCGTGCCCCAGCACCTTCGCATTGTGCTGGTCGGCCAGAATAAAGAGAATGTTCGGCCTCGCAGTCATGACGGAAAGTCCTCATTTGACCCCGGGTTGATGGGCATCCGAATCAATGACACACGATAGATGAAGGGCAGACCCTTCGCCATTCTTCGCGGTGACGGATTGGGGCAGAAAAAGAGACCCTTCAGATTATGGAAGGACACCGCCTCCGGGCAATCGCCCCTAGGCTGCCGGCGGATGAGTGGCAGGCCCCGAGCAAAGAATGACGGGACCCGAATCCGTCAGGAAAAGCCGGCAATTCGGGCGGAACGCTCGCTGAGGTTGCCGACACGCTCCGGTGCCAGCGAGGATCGTGCGGCTGCTCAAGCCCGCGGCACGCAGAAAAGACGGCTCGGGCGGAGCCTCGCCCTCCCGGGCCACCCCCGGAACACGGCTCGGGCGGAGCCTCGCCCTCCCGGGCCCCTTTCCGGGGGGGCCTTTTCCGGGGGCCACTTCCGGCCGCGTGTCCCCCGTGCTATTCTGATCCCCATCGTCCGCCCCCGGCCCCCGGCCCCCGGAATCCCCCGGCCCCCGGAATCCCCCGGACATCGGCCCTCGGAAAGGAATACACGGATGTCAGTGCCTCTGCTCGATCTGGCCGCTCAGCATGGACCGCTGCACGACGAGTTGCGGCAGGCTTTTGACAGCGTTCTGACCAGCGGCAAGTTCGTGATCCCAAGCCCGGAGGTCGAGAAGCTCGAGACCGACCTGGCCGGCCGATGCGGCACCCGCTTTGCCTTTGGAGTCTCCAGCGGGACGGATGCGCTTCTGGCGGCCCTCATGGCCCTGGGGATCGGGCCGGGTGATGAGGTGATCACCACGCCGTTTACCTTCTTTGCCACCGCCGGCTGCGTGGCCCGGGTGGGGGCCCGGCCGGTGTTCGCGGATGTTGAGCAGGGGAGTTTCAATATTGACCCGGCGCGAATTGCGGGGGCGGTGACGGCGCGGAGCAAGGCCATCATTCCCGTACATCTGTTCGGCCAGATGGCCGACATGGGGCCCATCCTGGAAGTGGCCCAGCGGCACCATCTGGCGGTGATCGAAGATGCCTGCCAGGCCATCGGGGCCAAAGACCACGACCGGCCGGCCGGGGGCTGGGGCCAGATCGGGTGCCTGAGCTTCTATCCCACCAAGAACCTGGCGGCCCTGGGCGATGCCGGGGCGTGCGTCACCAGCGATGAGGAACTGGCCCGCAAGCTCAAGGCCATCCGCCTGCACGGCCAGACGGGGGAATACCAGCACGACCTGATCGGGGGCAACTTCCGCCTGGATGCGGTGCAGGCGGCGTGCCTCAACGTCAAGATCCGCCACCTGGATGCGTGGACCAGCGCCCGCCGCCGGCTCGCCCAGCGCTATGATGAACTCCTGGCGGGCCTGCCCATCCAGACGCCGCCCGTCGGGGCCGGCAAGTTCCACGTGTATAACCAGTACACGATCCGGACCCCCGGAATCTCCCCCGGAATCTCCCCCGGAATCTCCCCCGGAATGGCCCCCGGAAGGGGGGCCGGAAGTGACTCCGGGGGCGGGGACCGGAGGGACGAACTGAAGCGGTTCCTGGCTGAAAAGAAGATTGGCTGCCGCGTCTATTATCCTCTGCCTTTGCACCTGCAGCCGTGCTTTGCCGGCTTGGGGTACCGGCCGGGAGACTTCCCCCAGGCCGAGCAGGCGGCCAGGGAAGTGCTGAGCCTGCCCATGTTCCCCGAGATGAAACAGGCCCAGCAGGATGAGGTGGTGGCGGCCCTGCGGGAGTGGATCGCGCGTGGATGAACCGAATCCCAAGATGGATCCTTCCCCCGGGGAGGATGCGGCCGGGCGGGAACGCGGCGACTTGTGGCGCCGGGGTGTCCCCGGCCCCCGACCCCTGCCCCCCATGTCACCCCCCGCCCCCGGAAGCGCCCCCGTCCCCGGAAATTCCTCCGCCCCCGGCAATGCTGCTGGAAACACCCCCGAGGCCACGCCGGCTGGGGGCTGGGCCTCGGCCAACCACGATGATGTGCTGGTGCGTCTGGTGGATGTCTATAAATCGTTTGGCCGGCTCCAGGTGCTCAAGGGCGTGACGCTGGATTTCAAGCGGGGCCAGTCCACGGTGGTCATCGGCCCCTCGGGAGCCGGTAAGAGTGTGCTGCTCAAGCTGATCGTGGGGCTCCTGAAGCCCGACCGCGGGGAGGTATGGTACGCGGGTCGGCGCCTGGACACCCTGTCCGACCAGGAACTGGTGGACATCCGCAAACGCGTGGGCTTTCTCTTCCAGATGGGGGCGTTGTTTGATTCCATGACGGTGGGTGAGAACATCTGCTTCCCGCTGGTGCAGCACACCCCCATGGGTAAGGCCCAGCGTCACCAGCGCTGCACCGAGGTGTTGCACATGGTAGGGCTGCCGGGGATCGAGCGCAAAATGCCGGCCGAACTTTCCGGCGGCCAGCGCAAGCGGGTCGCCCTGGCCCGGGCCATCGTGCTGCAGCCGGAACTGGTGCTCTACGATGAGCCGACCACCGGTCTGGACCCCATCCGCGCGGACCTCATCAACGAACTCATCGTGGCCCTGGCTCGGGCCACCAAACTGACGGGGGTGGCCGTGACCCACGACATGGTCAGCGCCCGCAAGATTGCCGACCGTATGCTCATGCTTTACGATGGCCACATCGTCGCCGAAGGCGATCCCCGTTCATTCCTGGCCACCAACGACGAAATGGTGCAGCGTTTCATCCACGGCCAGGCCGAAAAGGACGAGTTGGACCACATCCGGCAGGCTTTCGCCGGCGGCGGAGGAAACCCTTCAACGGCGCCACAGGGGGCTGAACATGACTGAACGCTCACGCAATGTGGTGGTTGGCATCACCGCCCTGTCCGGCCTGGTGGGGCTGGCCGTGTTGCTGCTCTTGTTTGGATACCTGCCCGCCTTTGTGGAGCAGGGCTACCACATGCGCGTGGTGCTCAAGAACGCCGGCGGGCTCGCTACCGGCAGCCGGGTGTATCTGGATGGCATCCCGGTGGGACGGGTCACGCGCATCATCCACCACATCGGCACGCGCGAGGGGCCGATCCTGGTCACGATCATCATTCATCCCACCGTCGATATCCCCCGCGGAGCCACGGTCAGCGTCGAGCAGCTTCAGATCCTGGGCGGCGCTGCCTCCCTGGCCTTCGACACTTCGGCCATCAATCCCGAAGCCCCCGATTACGCCCGACTGGTGGCGCCCTGGCCCAAGGACGGTTCGGCCGAGGTGGCCGGCCAGGTGCAGACCGTCATGAGCCAGTTCAGCGCCAACCTCAAGAGCGTTTTTCCCACCCAGAGTTTTGAGGAGCTTGCCAAAAGTGCCCAGCAACTGACCCAGGAATGGACCGAGGTGGGCAAGAACCTGCGCCTCTTGACCAACCCCGCCACGCCGGCGGAAGTGGATGCGGGCAAGGCCGGGCCCAACCTGGCCAGCGTCCTGGCCCGGGCCGATGCCCGTCTGCGCCAGCTTCAGGTCACCATCGACGGCCTCAACAAATGGGTCAACGATACGCAGTTACGCGAGGATATCCGCAAGACAGCGGCCAATGCTTCGGTCCTGACCGGCCGGCTCAATACCACCGCCCAGAAGGCGGATCAGCTTATCGACAGCGCCCGCACGGATGTCGATCAACTCACCAAACGCTATCTGGCCGTGGCGGATGATCTGTCCGCGACCGTCACCTCGGCACGTAAGACGCTGGAGGAGGCCCGCAGCGGCAAGGGTACCCTGGGTAAGCTGATGAGCGATCCGGCCCTGTACGACAACCTCAACGATTCCATTATCCGCCTGGGCCAAGCCCTGGATCAGGTGCGTCTGCTGATCGAGAAGATCAAGACGGAAGGTCTGCCCGTACATTGATTTATGATCTTTGATTCCTGATCTATGATCTACGAAACCGGCGGGAGTTGGGCGGCGGGGGAGGGCGAGGCTCCGTCCGAGCCGCTCTTCAAAGGTTTCCAGCAAGCCCGGATGGCTCGGTCGGAGCCTCGCCCTCCCAGCCGAAATCCGGCCCTACAATTGCAGCCCAGCCCACGGACGCCAAAGATCAGAGATCACAGAGCACAGATCAGAGATCATAGATTCCATGAAATACGTCATTATCATCGCCGATGGAGCGGCCGATCATCCCCTGGAGGAACTGGGCGGCCGGACACCGCTGGAAGTGGCCCAAAAGCCCCACACCGATCAGATCAGCCTGACCGGCCGGCAGGGCACCGTGGCCACCACGCCCCCGGGCATGGCCTGCGGGTCGGATGTGTGCGTCATGAGCCTCTTGGGTTATGACCCCCGGAAGTACCACCGGGGCCGCGCCCCGCTGGAGGCCGCCGCCCTGGGCATCGATCTGGCCCCGTCCGACTGGGTCTTC
>JAJXSS010000335.1 GCA_021784455.1 Planctomycetota bacterium | reverse complement strand
CGCACACCGTCTAGACGCCGCCACAACGCACCACCAGAACCCGCCCCCCGTAGGTCCGGGCCGGCCCGAACATCTACCTCTTCCCAAATGAAAATCGAAATTCCAAAATCGAAAATGCTTCCCCCCAAGCGTTAAGCTATTGTCTATGAGCACTCCCTCCTTCCCCCAGCAGCGTCTGCGCCGTCTGCGTTCCTCGGGCCTGATCCGTGATGCCGTGGCCGATGTCACCCTCGACCCGGCCGATCTCATCTACCCCCTCTTCGTCTCCAACGCCCGCCGCGCCCGGCCGGTCAACTCCATGCCCGGCATCAGCCAGCTTCCCGTGGCCCAGGCCGTCCAGCTCATCCGCGCCCAGGCCAAACGCGGCCTGAAGCAGTTCCTGCTCTTTGGGGTCACCCCGGCCTCCAATAAGGACGCCACCGGCAGCTACGCCGCCGATCCCGACTGCCCCGTCAACCGTACCCTGGCCCAGGTGCGCCACGCCGGCCTGCCCGTGCTCCTCTACGCCGACCTGTGCCTGTGCGAATACACCGATCACGGCCACTGTGGCGTCGTACCGGACCGTCCCGCCCCGACCGGCACCGTCAACGTCGATAACGATGCCACCCTCGAACTCTACGCCCAGGTGGCCGTGGCTCAGGCCCGGGCCGGCGCCGATGTGGTCGCGCCCTCGGGCATGATGGATGGCCAGGTCGGCGCCATCCGCCGCGCCCTGGACCAGGCCGGCCGGCCCGATACCGCCATCCTGGCCTACAGCGTCAAGTACGCCTCCAGCTTCTACGGCCCGTTTCGCGAGGCCGGTGAGGGCGGCATGCAATTCGGCGACCGCAAAGGTTACCAGATGGACTACCGCCGCCGCGAGGAGTGGCGGTTGGAGCTTCAGGCGGACCTGGCCCAGGGAGCCGACATGGTCATGGTCAAGCCGGCCGTGGCCTACTTGGATGTGCTGCACCAGATGAAGCAACTGGTTCCGGGGGTGCCCGTGGCCGCCTACCACGTCAGTGGCGAGTTCGCCATGCTCCATGCCGCCGCCCGCCTGGGCTGGCTGGACCTCAAGGCCGCCGCCCTGGAAACCACCTGCGCCCTGCGCCGCGCCGGCGCCGATCTCATCATCACCTACTTCGCCCCCCAGCTCGCCGAATGGTGCGCGTGACGCCTCACACCGCGAGCATGGAACCGCCCGGCCACCGAAAGCACCAAAGTCGGCATGTTCAGCCCATCTCTTGGGTTGTCCCCTCCAATCCACCGGGATACCCTATCAAAGGTGATACCACGGCGGCCGACACTCCCTGTCGGATCGGACAAGCCTGCAGGTGACCCATGACGCGATCCTTCTCGATCGAGTATGGCGACGACGTTCTGGCCAGTGTGGGGCTCAGCGAAGCGGAATTCGCGGCGACGGCCCGATTTATCCTGGCCGCCCAACTCCACGCGGCCGGCAAGTTGTCCGCAGGCCAAGCCGCCCAGCTTTGCGGTATGAGTAAGGTGCAGTTCCTCAGCGAATTGCCGCTCCGTGGCTTCCACGCCGGCAACCTGCGCCCCGAGGATGCGGACACCGAACTGGGGTTCGCCCGTGGCCGCTGACGTCCTGGTCATCAACACAGGTCCGTTGATCCTCCTGGCCAAGGCCAGTGCTCTGGACGTGGTGGGGCGACTTCCCTTTGAATTCGTCTGTCCCAAGGCCGTCCGCGCCGAACTCGACGAGGGCGCGGCCAAGGGATATCCCGAGGTCCGCCCATCCTGGCTGAAGGTCTGCACCTGGCGGTTCCGTTGTCCCCGCTGGCCCGGGCCGCCTTGGACCAAGGGGAGGCCGAAGTCATCCAGCTCGCCCTGGAACGGGGGCATCGCCACGTTTGCCTGGATGACCTGCGCGGGCGGCGCATGGCCATGGCCTCGGGCCTGATCGTGGTCGGCGCGCTGGGGCTCCTGGCCTTGGCCAAAGTGAAGGGCGTCATTCCAGTCATCAAGCCTTACACGGACCGCCTGTTAAGCGAAGGGGCGTGGTACTCGCCGGATCTGGTCGCCCGCGTTCTGGCCGGCGTGGGCGAGTAGCCGCGCCAAGGCGCATCGGGGTCGGGACGGACCCACCTCTTCTCTTCCCAACCGAAAACCTCGCCGCGGTGAGCATGACGCCCCCGGTCAGATTCCCAAACGCACGTCTTTTCTTCCCCATCGAAAATCGAAAATCCAAGATCGAGCATTCTTCCCCCTCGCCCGAAAACGCTAGACTACTTCCCATGTTCCCCGTCTTCCGCCAACGCGTGCTGCTGGTGATCGCCTGCCTCCTGGGTTCCTTCCTGGCCGTGCACCTGGGAGCCCGCTGGCTGGCCCCCACCGATGTGTCCCAGGGCCTGTCCCTCATGTCCACCTCCGTTGGTCTGGGCCTGGCCATCGTCGCCGCCGTGCTGGTGCTCGTGCCCGCCTGGGCCCTGGGCACCTTCGTCTGCGTCACCGGCCACCCGCTTTCGGGCCTGTTTGTGATCAGCGTCTCGCTCACCGCCCTGGCCTGCGCCGGCGGGCCCATCTCCGGCTGGATCCACCGCACCCCCGTGCCGGCCTCCTACAAGTCCCTGATGCTGGAAACCTTCCTCTGGGCCGCGATTCTCACCCTGCTCACCGCCCTCATGCTCTGGCTCCGCAATACCATCCGCCAGGCCCGCCCCCAACTCGCCACCACCGACCATCTGGGCCAGGACCTCTCGTGGACCAGCCAGCCCGCCCAGGCCGCTTACGCCGGCGTGCTCTGTGCCGCCATCAGCGGCGCCCTGGCCTACGTCCTTATCCCGACTCAGCAGGTCGGGCAGGTCGTCGGCGGCCTGATCCTTGGCGGCACGATCGGGGGCCTGGCCGGCCAGCTCGTATTCCCCAAGCTGCGCAATCCCGTGGGCCTCCTCCTGAGCCCCGCCCTGGTCGCCCTGGCCGGTTACGCCCTGGCCCTGCGCTACCCCGGTCCCACCGCCTTTTTCACCGACTGGTACCGCCTGCGCCTCAGCGGCCTGATGCTGGTCCTGCCCATCTACTACGCCTCCGCCGGACTAACCGGCGTCATTATCGGCGTGGGCTGGGCGCAGGCCCTGCTCCATGGGGACCGCGAAGAAGGGGAAGAACTCACGATCAGTGCCCTGGCTCAGGGCAGTGTCCTCAAAGGCTGGTTCCGCCGCAGCCCGTAGTTCCGGGGGCTGGGCTGACCCGGACCTCGCTGCGGTCTCCGCTCACGCCACGCGTCAGTCCCGAGTCCGGGTAAACCCGGACCTACGAAGAGGTCATCCGTGAAGCAGTCACTCCTCGCCCTGGGCCTGGACTTCGGCACCGAATCCGTCCGCGCCCTGCTGGTGGATCTGGCCGGCCGCGAAGTCGCCTCCGCCGTCGCCTCCTACCGCCACGGCCAGATCACCCGCCATCTGCCGGACACCTCCCGGCCCCTGCCCCCCGACTTCGCCCTCCAGCACCCCCTGGACTGGATCGATGCCTCCGCCGCCGCCGTGCGCCAGGCCCGGGCCCGCGCCCGCGTTCCCGGCCCGAGCATCATCAGCATCGGGGTGGATTTCACCAGTTGCACCATGCTCCCCACCCGGGCCGATGGCACGCCCCTGTGCCTGGACAAATCCCTGGCCCGCCAGCCCTTCGCCTGGCCCAAGCTCTGGAAACATCACGGCGCCAAGTCTCAAACCCGCCGCATCAACGAGCTGGCCGCCCGGCGCAAGGAAAAGTGGCTCGCACGCTACGGTGGCATCATCGGCCTGGAATGGTTCTTCCCCAAGATCCTCGAGACCCTGGAAAACGCCCCCGACATCTACGCCGCCGCCGAGGTCTGGCTCGAGGCCGGCGACTGGTATGTCTGGCAGCTCCTGGGCCCCGAGCAGTGCCCCGCCGCCCAGCTCCCCCGCTCCACCTGCCAGGCCGGGTACAAGGCCATGTGGAACGCCCGCGAGGGTTACCCCTGCCGGGCCTTCTTCGCCGCCCTGGACCGGCGCCTGGGCGATGTGGTCGAAAAACGCATGCCCGGCCGGCTGCTGGCGCCGGGCACCTGCGCCGGCCGGCTGGGCCCGGCCATGGCCCGCAAATTGGGCCTCATTCCAGGAATTCCCATCAGCGCCGCCATCATCGATGCCCACGCCGGTGTGCCCGGGGCCGGTGTGGCCGAAGATGGCACCCTGGTCATGGTCATGGGCACCAGCTCCTGCCACATGCTCAATTCGCGGCATCAGAAACTGGTGCCGGGGGTGGCCGGGGTGGTGGAGGGCGGCATCCTGCCCGGCTTTTTCGGCTACGAAACCGGGCAGGCGGCCGTGGGCGATGCCTTCGACTGGTTCCGCCGCTTCGCCGGCCGGGATTTCGCCGTCCTCGATCGCGAAGCCGCCGCCCTTGCCCCTGGTAGCGGCGAAGTCCTGGGCCTGGACTGGATGAACGGCTGCCGCACGCCCCTGATGGATGGCCATCTCCGCGGCGCCTTTACCGGCCTGTCCCTGGGCACCACCCCCGGAATGATGTACCGGGCGCTGCTCGAGGCCTCGGCCTTCGGCCTGCGCTGGATCGTCGATGTCCTGCGCGAGGGCGGGGTGCCCGTGCACAAATTCGTCGCCACCGGCGGCCTGCCTCACCATAACCCCCTGTTGGTCCAGATTTACGCCGATGTGCTGGGCGCCCCCATCACCATCCACCCCTCGCGGCAGGGACCCGCCCTCGGGGCGGCCATCCTGGGTGTTCTGGCGGCCGGGCCCGAGGTGACGGGCTTCGCCTCCATGCAGGCCGCCATGCGGGCCCTGGCCGCCCCCAAGCCGCGCCGGCCCGGGGGCCAAGCCCTTACCATCCGTCCCGACCGCCGCACCCGCCAGCCTTATGCGGCCGCCTATCAACGCTATCGGCACCTGGCCCACACGCTCAGCCAAGCCTGACCGCGGGCCGGTGCCTCCGGGGGTTCGCCCGCCCGGCCCCGATGGCCACGGTGTTCGCGGGCCCCGCGGCGGCTGGGGCGGATAGGGTTTGGCCGGGGCTGTGTTGACAGCGTGTGAAACGGGGTTAACCGGGGAATCTGGCCGGAGGTTATCGGGTCCCATGTCGCGGATTTAGAGGGCTAGGAATTGCAATTTAGCGCAGGCGCGGGAGGAAATGGTGTTACACTGATGGGTTGTCCGGCCGGTTTTTTGGGGGTGATTCGGGGGCCATCCGGGGGCGATCCGGGGGTGGGAGGCGCGGGGTGGTGGCGGTTTGGGAGCGGGGAGGCCTATTATTCAAGATTCGGGATCCACCAGGGGTATGCCCGTACCGGGTGGGCGTGGTGTTTGGGCAGGCCGATGCCAGTCGGGTGAAGTTGAGGG
>JAJXSS010000334.1 GCA_021784455.1 Planctomycetota bacterium | reverse complement strand
GCCAGGTAATCACTCAGATCACCACACACAAGGTAGTCGTACGTCCCCAGCGCCCGGGCCCTCTCAAGCATCCGCGGGGACAGATCCACCCCAGTAAGCGTGCGGGCCAGCGGCCGCAGATGCGGCCCGCACAACCCTGTGCCGCAGCCCGCATCCAGAATGTCGTAGCGGCGCTGGCCATCCGCCACGTGCCGCAGCACCCCCACCAGCGTGCGCGGCACATAATAGTGCAGGGAGCCCACCAGTTTGGCGTCGAACTCATCCGCAAAAGCGTCGAACGCTTCCACGATGTACCCCACGGGCGCCCGCGTCAGTTGCCCATCCTCGCACACCGCCCGGCTCAGGTATTCCGCCGCGACACTGTCCGGGCGCAGCTCACGCCATTGGACCACCACGCGACGGGCTGCCTCAGCATGGCCAAAAGCTGCCAGCATTCCCAGCGCGGTCTTCATCAGCTCCACCACTTCGCGGTCGGCCTGCGGACCGGCCAGACCGCAGCGCTGCCGGTATCCCCGCAGCGCCGCCTCCACGGCCTGCCCCTCGATCACATCGCAGAGAAAACGCGTGCGCTGGAACATGCGGGCGAAATGGGGATTGGTTCCCTCCAGTTCCACCGCCCGCTGATAGGCCGTACAGGCCCTGGCGAACCGCCCGGCCCGGTAGTTGAACAGCCCCAGGCTGGCCCACACCGCGGCCGACCCCCCGCCCCGGGCCACGCAGGCTTCCAGGCATTGCACCGCCCCCAGGTAATCCCCCTGCTCCTGACGCACCATGCCCAGACACTGCCAACCCAGGGCCGAATCCTGATCTCGCTCGACAGCCGCGCGAAAGGCTCCTTCCGCCCCCGCCAGATCCCCGGTCCGCTGTTTCAGCCCGCCCAGGAGCAGCCACACATCCGTCTGCTGGGGCCTGAGCGCAAGGGAATGCTGCAGGCACACCTCAGCATCCCCCCCCTGCCCGGCCCGGTCCAGAGCGATGCCCAGGTTGGTCCATAACAGCGCATCCTGCGGCGTCAGGGCCAGTGCGGCCTGAAAGATGGTCACGGCGCCCGGCGCCCGGCCCGCCTCCATCAGCCGCTGCCCAAATCGACCCAGGGCCGCCGCCAGCGGAAGCCCGCCCGATAACAGTTTCGCCAGGGTCGGGTCCCCCGCCGCCCATGTGCCGATCGAGTCCACAACCAACTGCGGGTCAGGAAGGTGAATCTGCGCAGGCGCCATCGTGGAAAGGTCCCCTGACATCCCGGGTCGTTCCCGAAAGTGTAGGCCGGCCGGCCTCACCCTGCACATCGCACCGGCCGTCTCCTTCACCGTCAGGCTTCACCACCGCCTGAACCCCCAGCCGCCGGCCCTGGGCCTTCCCCTACAGCCAGCATCCACCCCGCACAGGAATCCGCCAAGGTCCATTCCCGGCTCAGAAGAAATCGCCCGTGACGCAACTGTCGAAGTTGGGCTAAGATCGCCCCCGGCAAGGCCTGAACCGCTTGCCCAGGAGATGAAGCCATCGCGGAAGCCCCGATCACGCCCGAAATGGTCCTTTGGGCCTATCGTCACGGCGCCTTTCCCATGGCCCAGGGCCGCGGAGCGACCGGGGTGGAATGGTTCTCGGCCGATCCCCGGGCCATCCTGCCCCTGGATGACTTCCACATCCCCCATGGCCTGAAACGCACCCTCCGCAAGGAGACCTTCCGCCTTACCCTCGACCAGGATTTCCCCGCCGTCATCCGCGCCTGTGCCCAGCCGCGACCCTACGAGCAAGAGACCTGGATCAACCAGGCCATCGTTGAGGTCTACCTCGAACTGCACCGCCGCGGCCACGCCCACAGTGTGGAGGCGTGGGCCCCCCAGGAAGGGGCACGGGGTAATGGGCCAGCGGCAAGCGCAGCCCCCGGCAGGACCGGGAAGCCTCTTGTTCCCCCCCCTGCCAGCCCCTGCCCCCCGGCCCCGGGCCCCGGCCTCCAACTCGCCGGTGGCCTGTACGGTGTCGCCATCGGCGGGGCCTTCTTCGGTGAGTCCATGTTCAGCCGCTCCACCGACGCCTCCAAGGTCTGCCTGGTCCACCTGGTGGAGCACCTCAAAAGCCGCGGCTTTATTCTGTTGGACACCCAGTTCCACAATCCCCACCTCACCCAGTTCGGCCTGCGCGAAATCCCCGCGGCCGATTACCTGCGGAAACTGCAGGTGGCACTGGCGATGGACGTGCGGTGGGGAGAGTAGGGTCTGGGGCATGGGGTATGGCCAGCCCCTGGCCCCCCCACCCTAATACCGATGGGCACCATAAAAAAACCGCACCGCGGCCCATGGGCCGAAGTGCGGTTCGGGGGGGAATCGATTGGGCTTACGGAATAACCAGTTTCTGGCCAGCGCGAATCTTGTTCGGATTGCTCAGATGGTTGGCCAGGGCGATGGCCTTCACATGGCTCGCATCCCCGTAGAACCTCCTGGAAATCTTGGTCAGGGTGTCGCCCTTCTGCACTACGTAGCTCTTGCGGCCTGATTCGTAGGATCGGGCCAGGCGGGCCACCTTGTGCGAAGGGGCCGGGGCCATAGCCACCGGCACGGGCGCCGGAGCCGGGGCGGGAGCCACATCCATGGCCGGTACGGGGGCGGGAGCGGGCATCGGGGCCATGGCCAGCGTTGAGGCCTCGGGCGCCGGCGGCACCGGCGCAACCACGGGCGCGTTCTTGGAGCTGTCCGCGCTCGCCGTTCGCTTGTTGTTGTTGCAGGCGCCCAGCGCCAGGGCCAGAAGGGACAAAGTCGCAATACTCAGCATCCTGCTCTTCATGGGTCGTATCCTTCCATGGTTATCCGTACGACGCGGCCGGAGTCTGGACTGTTCGGCTGGCGGACGGTGTGGTGACGGACTGCGAACGCCGCAGGCTCCTCATCCTGCCGCCGCCGCAATTATCGCATACTTTGGTTATCGGTCAATGAAGCGGAAATTGTGGAAAAATCCGGCCATCCCCCCAGCAAAGCTGTAATCGCCTGTCAACGCCAGACTAACACTCTCCGGACGGCAGGCTGCGCCCGCCCCGGGGCCCCCGGCCGCACGGCCGCCAAGTCCCTAAAGGCACGGCATCACGTTGCCGCCGCAGACCGGCAAATAGGCTCCTGTAATGAAGCCGGCCAGATCGCTGGCCAGAAACACCACGGCGTTGGCAATGTCCTGGTCACAGCCGCGGCGCCGCAGCGGTACGTTTTTCTCGTACTCGGGCTGATGCTCCCGCCCCGCCGCGCGGCACCGGTCGCTGATCATCCAGCCCGGGGCCACCTGGTTCACCGTGATCTGGTGCTCGCCCACCTCCCGGGCCAGCACCCGCAGCACCCGATCCATCCCCGCCTTGCCGCTGATGTAGGCCGACTGACTGGGCCGGGCCTGCATCGTGCATTCCGTGTTGATGGCAATCACCCGGCCCCAGCGCCGGGCGATCATGTCCGGCACAAAGGCCTGGGCCATGAACACATTGTGCAGCACGCTGGATTGAAACTGGCTCTGGTAGTCCTGCGCCGGCTGCTTCAGCACACTGGTCCACTCATACTGGATCACCGCGTTGTTGACGATGATGTCGGCCGGCCCCAGTTCCTGCTTGACCGCATCCCGCAGGGCGAAAACCGACGGCCGGTCGGTCACATCCGCCTGCACCACCAGGCTGCGCCCGCCGAAACCTCCCCGGGCCAGCTCAGACTGCAACGCCTGGGCCCGCTCCCGCTGCCGGTGATACACGATGGCAACCGAGGCCCCCGCCTGGGCCAGTGTCCGCGTCATCACCCGCCCCAGCTCCCCCGAAGCGCCGGTGATGACCGCCACTTTGCCCGAAAGGTCGATATGGATCATTGGCTATTCTCCGGCCCAGGTCACAAGCAGTCTGGGCCCCTGCCCCCGGGATGGTCTGGGCCTTATTCCCGGTTCAGATGCCTCAGCGCGCTTTCAAACTCCTGCGGATGGTTCGCCCACTTCGTGGCTTCCGCCGCGTCCACCGTGCCCTCGGCCGCCAGCAGTGCCAGCGACTGCTCCATCGTGATCATGCGTTCGGTCGGCAGGCTCCGCGTCTTGGTCTGAAGCTGCGAATACAACTGCTCCACCTTGCCCACCCGGATCAGGTTCTGCACCGCATAGTTGTTGTTCAGAATCTCCATGGCCACCACCCGCCCCTGCCCATCCGCCCGCGGCAAAAGCTTCTGGCAGATCACATAGGCCAGCCCCAGCGAAAGCTGGTTGGCGATCTCATCCTGCTGGTTGGCCGGGAACATGTCCAGCACCCGCGTGATCGTGCCCCGGGCATCCCGCGTGTGCAGCGTGGAAAACACCAGGTGCCCCGTCTCGGCCGCCGTCAGCACCCAGCGCGCCGACTCGCGGTCCCGCATCTCCCCCACAAAGATCACATCCGGATCCTCCCGCAACGCATCCCGCAGCCCCGCCTCGAACGAATCCAGGTGCCGGCCGATCTCCCGCTGCGACACCAGCGACCGCCCGTGCCTCAGCCGGTATTCGATCGGATCCTCCAGCGTCATGATCCGGCACGACTGGGTCTGGGCGATGCGGTCCAGTAGCGATGCCACCGTGGTGGATTTGCCCGCCCCGGTAATGCCCGTGATCAGCACCAGGCCGTAGGTGCGCTCCACAATGTCGCGCCAGATCTCATTGGGAAAGCCGATCGCCTCCACCGCCGGGGGATGCGGCTCCAGGGCCCGGATGGCGATGGCCAAACCATCGTTGTCCTTGAAGCAGTTCAGGCGAAACTGCATGGTCGCACTGAAGTACGACCCATCCGCCGAGTGCCGCGCCGCCAACTGGTCCAGTTCCGCCGGCGTAAAGATGGCCCGGGCCAGGGCCTCCACCGTGGCCGCATCCAGCGGAGCCCCCTCCATCACCTCCAGCGATCCATCCACCCGGTACGCCGGGGCGCTGCCCACCTTCAGGTGCAGATCGCTGATCCGCATGCTGCCCCGCTCGTGAAACCGCGCCAGCAGGTCGCGCATGCTCAAAATCCGGCCGGGTGCGGCGGCATAAACAGGCGCCTCCATTCGCGGGGATTCGGCCATGACTCCTGGATTCTACTCCATGCCTCGATAGATGCCCCGCCCCCGCACGAAAGGTTGCCGCGGCTTCCCTTCAACGTATATTAACTTATACCTAACATCATAGGCTCTTCAGCCCGCACGGAGGCGCCCGGCCCACCCTTGGAGGTCCGCCATGGTCAGCCTCCCCACCTCTCCCGGAAACATCCGCGCCAACACCCGCGCCGCCGCGTACCGCCCCCGTCGCCCCCTCGAATCCGACCTCCACCGCCTCGTTCGCGAGCACTTCGACACCTTCCGCGCCGTCTACCCCGAGCGCTATGCCCACAAATTCGGCCACTTTCGGCCGATCATCTCC
>JAJXSS010000333.1 GCA_021784455.1 Planctomycetota bacterium | reverse complement strand
GGCCCAGGCGGAGGCGGCCGTGGTGATCGCCTTTGGCCAGAAACTGGGGCCAGACCTGCTGGCCGCTGGGGGGCGGCTGGCGATGAATCTGCACGCTTCGCTCTTGCCCAAGTACCGGGGGGCGGCGCCGATCAACTGGGCAATCCTCCGGGGCGAGGTGCAGACCGGGGTCAGCGTGATTGCCCTGGCCGAGCGCATGGATGCGGGGGCCGTCTACGCCGCCGCGGCTACCGCCATCGATCCCATGGAAACGGCGGGGGAACTGCACGACCGGCTGGCGCAGATGGGGCCGCAAGTTGTGGAGCAAGTACTCGCTGCTTGGTCGGCCGGCCGGCTGCAGGCAACGCCCCAGGATGAAACCGCCGCGACGTTGGCACCGAAGCTGAGCCGGGCCGATGCTTGGGTGGACTTCACACAGGATGCCTGCCAGGTGGCCCGGCGGGTCCAGGGCCTGACTCCCTGGCCGGGCGTGAAAGTTATCTGGCGGCAGCGGGAAACGGGCAAAGAAACTCAGTTGTTGCTCAAGCGTGTGGTGGCCGAGGCGGACGCTGCGGGCACCACGGCAAGCCTCTCTCCGAGTCGGCCTCAGCCTGGCCATGTGGGTCAGGGCGGCCGGGTGGCCGTTGGCAACGGGTGGGTGCGGCTTCTGGAGGTGCAGGTTCCCGGCGGCAGGCCATTGCCCATAGATGAATTTGTGCGGGGCCATCCGCTGCGGGCGGGCGACAGCCTGGGGCCACTGGAGGGGCTGGAAGGCTCCTGAGTCGCCACCACGGCCCGAGTGCGGGCAATAGCGGGCAGCCGCGGCGCGTTAAACCAGGGGGCCTTGTGAGATAGGACCATTCGGCGGATGATGGTGCGGCTTTCCCAGGCTCTTGTCGGGCTTGTGCCGGGTCAACCAGGAGTTGCATCAATGCGTACGGGACAGTGGATGCGGCGATCAGCGATGGGGGTGGCAGTGCTGGCGGCGGCGCTGGGCGGGCCGGCGGTGTGGGCGGCGAGGGGCCAGGACAACGCGGCGCAACAGCTCAGTTCGGAAATCAGCCAGCTCAAGACGCGGCTCATGGACATCAGCTCGCAGACCAAGGCCGCAACGGCAACTCTGACCACAGCCCAGGCCAACCTGACGAGTGCTTCCCAGCAGGTGGATGCGGCCCGAGCCACCCGGAATCAGGCCCAGCAGAGCATGAGCGATGCCCAGGCGCGTTTGAAGCAGGCCCAGGACGAGCTGGCCCGCACGGATCAGAAGCTCCTGGACGCGATGGCCACGGTGGACCCCACGCTGAGCTTGAAAAACAAGGTGGCCGCGGCCCAAAGCGCGTACGATGCCCGCAAACAGGGCGTGTTGGCCGCCCTGAAGAACCAGGTCGAATACCAGACGGCGGTGACCGAGGCTACGCAGGCCCGGGACCGCCTGAACACGCTGAAAGCCGAAACGAACCCCGATCCCCAGAACTTGGCCGATGCCGCCATCGCGGCCAATGATGCGGGGGTCGCGGTGAAGAGGATCGAAGAAATGGCAATGAGTGCCGATCCCCAGGCCCAGACTCTGGCCGCGGCCCTGGCCGCCGCAACCAAGGCGTATGACGACCAGGTGGAACAGAACCGCCAGGCCCTGTTGAAGGACCCCCAGCACGTCACGGCGCAAAAGGCGGTGGATGATCTGAAGGCCACCATTCAGCAGGCGGTCCGCAGCCTGGCCGATGCCAACCGGACGTTGGCCGATGCCAGCGGCCGCCTAGATGGTGTGCGTTCCAAGGTGGCCCAGGCTCAGAGCCAGGTGAATCAGAGCAGCGGCCTCACCGCGGCCATCAATGACCAGATCGCCCAAAAGCAAAGGGAACTGGACGGCCTGCGCAAGCAAAGGCCGGCGCAGAAGCCCAAAGGCAAGCGCAAATAATATGGCCGCCCGCAGGCCAGAGCCTGCCCGGACGTCTTGCGCTGTGGTTCAGTGTGCTGCGGCCGGCAAAGCGGGTTGCAAGAGGTCCGGGCCGGTCATCTGGTTGTAAAGGGCAACGCCCCAGCCGGCCAGGATGTAGGCCAGGGGTAGATCTTCACGGCTGATGAACAAGCCGACCACCAGATAGGCCACCAGGCAGGGGAAGAGCAGTCGGGCCGCGGGGCCGGGCCAATCCGGGCCGCCGATGGTGCCGGTGCGCCACAGGTGGCAGAGCATGCCCAGAAAGAGCAGTGAGTAAAGGGTCAGCCCGGGGATGCCGGTCTCGGCCAGCATGCCGAGGAAGTTGTTGTGAGCCGGGTAGAAGCCGATCTTGGCGTTGTAGCGGTGCAGGACGCGGGGGAATTCTCCTGGGCCCACGCCGGTCCAGGGATGATCTTGGGTCATTTCCCAGGCGGCATGCCAGATCTTGAGGCGTGCGATGGCGCTGTCGCTCTGGGGGCCGTGATCAAGCAGGTCGCGGAAGCGCTGGGCGTACTGGGTGTGCGAAAAGTAGACCCCCACACCCAGCACCAAGCCGGCCAGCAGCGGGACCAGGGCCCAGCGCCAGCGCGTGATCAGGGCGTAGGCGGCCAAGGCGGCACAGAGGGCCAGAGCGGCGGCCCGGTTCTGGGTGGAGTAGAGCTTTTTGAGCAGGCTCAGGACCAGCAGGAACATGCCCCCGGCCAGCACCCACCAGCCCAGGCGGCTCCAGGGGCAGGCCCGCAGCGCCAGCCACATCAGCGGCATCGTAATGACCATCAGGGAGGCTGAATCTTCACTGCGCCACACGCTGGGGATCAGCACCCGCAGCCGCACCCCCAGCATGACCACGATCACCAGGGCCAGCCAGAAGGAGCCCTGCCGCGAACCGGCAAACTGCGAGGCCAACACAAACATCACCAGGCAGACGAGCCAGTAGAAGGTGTCGTGGTAGTAAGGGGCTCCGGTAATAGGGGTGGGATGCCAGATACCGGTGCGCCGCCAAGCCAGCCCCGAGGCGATGGCCAGCCAGAGGGTCAAGAGGAGCATGATCCAGGTGGGCCAGCTCCGGGCGGGGGGCCAGTGCAGGCGGATCCGGCGGCGAGCCATCCAGACCAGGGTGCCCGTGACCGCCAGGGCGGTCATCCACAGCGATCGCTGCATGTGCAGGCCCGGCAGGTCGTACTGGTAGGTCACTGCCACGCCGGCGTAGACGATAACGGCCACCACCGGCTGCCAGGGTACCGCCAGCATAGCCAGCATGGCGCAGCACCAGACCAGCAGGCTGCGGGCGCTCATGCGCAACAGCGTGTCACTGATGGGCAGAGCCCCGATGATGCGGGCGAAGGCGCCCTGGGTGGGCAGGCCGAAACGCCCGGGGTCGACCAGAAACGGCCAGGCCAGCGCGACGATCAGCACCAACAGGTGCAGGGCCCAGGCGGGACCCCGCCAGCGTGAGCCGGATCGGGCTTGCAGAGTGGGCTCGGTCATGAATGGTCCCCGGAGGTGGCCGCGGGCGCGGGAAGCGGCGGGGATACTGGGGGTACAGGGGAGGGCGCGGGCATCAAGGGGGCAGAAGGCTCTTCCAGTTTCAGCGGGATGGTCAGGGTGAAGGTGGCACCCTTACCGGGATCGCTGTCCACATCGATCTGCCCACGCAGGAGCCGGGCGAGCTCGCGGCTGATGGCCAGGCCCAGCCCAGAGCCGCCGTGGGCGCGGGTAACGGCCGGATCCAACTGGGTGAATTTCTCAAAGATTTTGTCGTGCATAGCGCGGGGAATTCCCGGACCGTTGTCGGCCACACTGACCGACAACCGCGGCACCACCCCCTCGCCCCCGGAACCCGCTGCTCCGCTCCCGGGTCCTTCGGAACTTCCAGTCGCTCCGGCCGACCCGCCGGAAATTCCCGGGGCGGGGGTCTGGAGGCGGGCGGTGATGGTCACCTGCCCGTTATCGGGGGCGAATTTTACGGCGTTGGAGAGGAAGTTGAAGATCACCTGCTGGAATTTACCCGCATCGGTATGCACCAGGGGAATGTTAGGCTCCACGCTCAGGTCCACGTGCACACCGCGTTTTTCCGCCTGGGGGCGGATGAGAGTGATCAGGCCTTCCATGGTATCGACCACACTCATGGGGCTCAGACGCAGCTCCATGCGACCGGCTTCGATCTTACCCAGGTCCAACAGATCATTGATCAGATCCAGGAGGCGGCGGCTGGCCAGGATGATGTTCGAGGCGTAGCGTTTACGCTTCTCATCCACCGGACCCGTACGGTCCTTGAGCGTTTCCTGCAGGACCTCGGCAAAGCCGATGATGGAGTTCAGCGGCGTGCGCAGTTCGTGGGATACGTTGGCCAGAAACTCGTTTTTGACCTGGTTGGCCTCGTGCAGGTTGATGTTGACCTTGGACAACTCCACCAGGCGCAGGTCCAGCCCCTTGTTGACATCGCGCAACTTGTCCTGGCTCTGCTTGAGCGATTCCACCATGCGGTTGAACGAATCGGAAAGCTGCTCGAACTCGTCCCCGGTGTTGATGTCGGCCCGGGTGTTGAGGTCCCCCTCGGAGATTTTCTGGGCGGTGTTGCGCAGCACCCGTACCGGGGACAGGATGAGACGCATAGTGATAAACCAAAAGACGCTGATGGCCAGGAGCCCGGCGATCAGCCCGGCGGCGATGATATAGATGCGGTTGACGGCCAACTGCATCTGGGCCTGGTTGGCCCGTAGCTGCAGCAGCAGCACCATCTGGACCGGGTTGGCCAGACCCAGCGTTTCCACCTCGGGCGCCAGGCTGGCCGAGGCCCCGGCCTTGAGACGCACCAGGTCGGCCTTGCGGATGGCGCGGGCGTAGCGGTAATAAGGCTGGCCGTGGTTGTCCAAAGCCTCCTGAAAAATCTCATGCTCGCTGCTGCTGGTTTCGAAGCGGTCGATGGCCTTGGCCAGAAAGGGATCGCGGTGGGCGACCCAGTCGAACTCATCCTTGCGGATCAGGGTGATGGTCAGGCTGGGGTCGCCATGGCGCAGGGTCAGCGGCTCATCCACGGTGCGCATGCCCACGCCGAGTTCGATCCGACCGGCGATCCAGGCCTCGGCTAGTTTGCGAGCGGTCTCCTCCTGGCCCAGGCGGACCAGGCTCTGCATGCGCATCCAGACCACGGCCAGGGCGACCGCGAGAATCAGCACCACCGCCGCTCCAAAGAGGAGATGACACTTGTTGGCCAGGGAGATGCGAACGTTCTTGGGCACCGGGGTATTGTAAGAAGTTTGGAGCCGGGGAAGCGACAGAGCGAAGGGGGCATCGAGCCATCAAGGATCAGCGCTCAGAGATCAGCGATTCCTGGAACTGGCTTTTCCCTCGATCGTTCCGTCGCTTGTTCGCTGACGGTCTGGATGGCTGGATGACTTCTTGCCTCCATGGCCGCTGATGCCAAGCTCCGCTTTTGCACCCCGGCCTCGCCCCT
>JAJXSS010000332.1 GCA_021784455.1 Planctomycetota bacterium | reverse complement strand
CCTGCGCCACCGCACCACCCTGACCGATAGCGCCCAGGTCGCCGACTACCGCGACCCGACCCAGTGGGCCGCCCTGCCCAAGGCCGCTCTGATCCTTTCCGGCCTGTGCCCCGCCGATCCCCGGCAATCGCTGGCCCGCTGGCTGGACGCCCTGGGCGGCGGGCTGGATGTGACCTTCTTTGCCGCCGTGCCTAAGGGCTCGGGCCTGGGCACCAGCTCTATCCTGGGCGCCGCCCTGCTGGCGGGCCTGGCCCGCGTCGTAGGCGAAACCCTCACCAATGACACCCTCATCGCCCGCACCTCCCTGCTCGAACAGATGATGACCACCGGTGGGGGCTGGCAGGACCAGGTCGGCGGCATCACCCCCGGAATCAAGCTCATCCGGACCCAACCCGGCCCGCACCAGGTGCCCAGCCTCCACTGGACCGGCCTGATGCTCTCCGGCCCGGCCCGCCAACGCCTGCTGCTCTACTATACCGGCCACAAACGCATGGCCCGCAACATCCTGCACCGCGTGGTGGGCCGCTACCTGGCCCGCGACCGCAGCGCCTTGGCCATCATTGACCGCCTCAAGACCGCCGCCGAAGAGATGAAAAAAGACCTCGACCGCGGCGATGTGGATGCCTTCGCCCACGGCGTCACCGAATACTGGCAACTCAAATGCGAACTCGACCCCGGCGCCACCAACCCCCGGATCGAGGCCATGCTGCGCCCGATCCGCCGGTATCTGTCCGGCCACGTGCTCCCGGGGGCCGGCGGCGGCGGCTTCGTCTTCATGGTCGCCCGCGATGCCCAGGCCGCCCGCACCATCCGCCGCACCCTGACCACCCGCGCCCCCAACCCCCTGGCCCGCTTCTTCGACTTCGATTTCGACCCCAAAGGCCTGTCCGTCACCGTGCTGTAGGGACCGGCCTTATTCCAGGCCGTATTCCGCAATCTTCCGCTGGATCGTCCGCACGCTGATCCCCAGGGCCCGGCTGGCCCCCGCCCGGCTACCCCCCGCCGCCTGCAGGGCCCGGCGAATCGCCTCTTTCTCGATCTCGGCCAGGGACAGTCCCGGCCCCACGGCCGCCGGGTCCGCCGCCACCGGCCGGCCGCGCCGGACCTCCTCGGGCAGATCCCCCACATCGATCACCGGCCGCGTGGACAGAACGACCACCCCTTCCAGAATGTTCCGCAGTTGCCGCACATTGCCCGGCCAGGTGTAGGCCCGCAGGCAGGCCAGCGCCTCGGGCGTGAGTTCCAACGGTGCCCGACCGGCATCCTTGACGATCTCGCCCAGAAAAAACCGCGTCAGCAGCGGAATGTCTTCCGGCCGCTCCCGCAGGGCCGGCAGCCGCACCTGCACCACATTCAGACGGTAATACAGATCCTCGCGGAAGCGCTGTTGCCGCACCATCTCCGACAGATCCCGGTTGGTCGCGGCGATGATCCGCACATCCACGGCGACCTGGCGGTTGCCGCCCACCGGCGTCACGCAGCGCGTCTCGATCGCCCGCAGCAGCTTGCTCTGCAGATCCAGTTTCATGTCCCCGATCTCATCGATCAGGAGCGTGCCCCCGTCGGCCGCCTGGAACTTGCCCACCCGGCGATCCGTGGCCCCCGTGAAGGCCCCCCGCTCGTGGCCGAAGAGCTCGCTCTCGATCAGCGCCTCGGGCAGGGCCGCGCAGTTCACCGGCACGAAGGGGCCGCCGGCCCGGCGGCTCAGGTCGTGCAGAGCCCGCGCCACCAGTTCCTTGCCCGTACCGCTCTCGCCCTCGATCAGCACGGTGCTCGGACTGTCCGCCGCCATGCGCACGATCTCGAACACCCGGCGCATGGTGCCGCTGTTGCCCACCATGCCGCCAAAGCCCCGCCGCAACCGCAACTGCTCGTGCAGGCGGGCGATCTCCAGGGCCATGCGGTTCTTGTCCAGAGCCTGGCGGACCAGGCTCACCAGTTCGTCGGGATTGACCGGCTTGGTGATGTAGTGGAAGGCCCCCGCCTTGAGGGCCTGCACCGCCGCGTTCTGCGTGCCGTGGCCGGTGACCATGATGACCGGGGCGTGCGGCACCCGCTGCTGGGCCAGTTGCAGCAGTTGCATGCCATCCAAGTCCGGCATGCGCAGGTCGGTGATGATCACCGCGATGCCATCGGTCAATTGCTCCAGAGCCGCGCGGCCGCTGGCCGCCGTCGCCACGGTGAACCCTTGGCCGGCCAGAAACGCGGCCGTCGCCTCCCGGCTGGCACGATCATCGTCCACCAAGAGGAGCCGCGCGGCCGGCTCGGGGCCCGGTTCCCTGCCTGGACTGGGATCGTTCATGCTCATTTCCAAAGCCTCCGGCCCGGGGCCAGGGGCAGCAGGATGTCGAAACGCGTCCCCGCCCCCACATCGGATGCCACCACGATCTTACCGCCGGCGTCTTCCACGATCTGCTTGACGATGGCCAGGCCCAGCCCGCTGCCGGCGGCCTTGGTGGTGTAGAACAGGTCAAAGACGTGTTCCAGCTTGTCCGCGGGGATCCCCACACCCGTGTCGGCGATCCGCACCAGGATGTGCCCGCCCACCCGGCTGAGCCCGATCGTCAGATGCCCGCCCTGCTCCATGGCCTCGCGGGCGTTGGCGGCCAGGTTGAGAAGGACTTGCCGGAACTTGCCCCGGTCCATATGCACGGCCAGCCCCTCCGTGTTCCCGTCGGCGTCCAGCATCACCCGCATGCCGGCCTGCTCGAATTCCGGTTCCAGAAAGGCCGTGATCTCCTGGAGCACCGGCCGCACCTCGAACGTCTCCACCACGTCCGAGGCCGGGCGCCCGTAGGCCAGGAAAGCGCTGGCCAGCCCCTGCAGACGCAGCACTTCCCCTTCCAACTGCTCCAGGGTGGTGGTCACGATCTGGCGGTCGCGGTCACCCCCGCCGCCGCCGACGCGGTTGCGGATCACCGCCAGTTGCATGCGCATGGCATTCAGAGGATTGCGCACCTCATGCACCAGTCCCGAGGCCAGGTTGCCCACCTCCGCGCGGTGCTGCTGGCGCAGCAGGCGCTGCGTGGCCCGCCGGGCATTCTCCACCGCCACCCAGCTCACCAGCAGGGCCGCCCCCAGAATCAACAGCGCCGTGACGCCCGTAATGCCCAGAATCGCCGGCACCAGACGCTCGGTCTGTACCCGCTGCTGCTCCAGCCGCTCCAGACGAATGCCCACGTGCACGCTGCCCAGCACCGTGGCTCCCAGCATGATGGGGGCCGAGCAATCCAGCACGCGCCCGGGGTGGAAGGGGTTGTCAATCTCGGCCTGCCAGGGCCGGGTCCCCACCGGGGCGGTGATCGCCTGCACCACGCTCCGCGGCAAGGGCTGGTGGTCCCGCCGCGGATCGCTGTGGGCCAGCACTTCGCTGCCCGGCGACAGGACCATGGCGTAGCCGATGCGGAAATCGCCGTCCACCGTTTCCTGCAGCAGCGGCTCCAGCCACTTGCCGCCGGCCGCGGCCAGATCCGGCCGGGCCTGCGCCGACAGCACGCGCACCAGGTGCCGGCTGATGAATTCGGCAGTGTGCGTGGCGTCGGTGATGGCCTGGGTGCGAATCGCCGCATCCACATGGCGCACGGTGACCAGAGCCAGCACCACCATGCCCGCGGCCAGGGCTACGGTACTGCCCGCGCCCACCAGCATCAGCCGCCGTCCCAGACGCGGACCGGATCGTGCCGTGGCCTGTATTTCTGCCATAGTGACGCTCCCGCGGCCAACTCCCTCTCGCCCTATCTACCATATCAGATGCGGGTGTGGGTCATGTGCAGCAGGTCCCGAATGCACTGCAGGAGGTACTCCGGATCGAAGGGCTTGGGTACGAACAGGTTGGCCCCCACGCCGATCCCCTTCTGGACGGTATCGTTGCTGTGATTGCTGCTGATGAGAATGATGGGCAGGTAGAGCTTATTGGCGCGAATCTGGGCCAACAGGTCGATCCCGCTCTTCTGGGGCATGTACACGTCCATGACCACCAGATCCACCTTGGATCGTTGCATGAGTTCCAGAGCTTGCTCGGCGGAAAACGCCTCCAGAGCGGTGAAGCCCGCATCGCGCAGAAGAATGGCACAGGCCACCACGAAGCTGCGATCGTCGTCCACCACGAGGACGGAAGGTTGAGGCATGATGGATGCTCCCTCAAAGGGCGAGCCCGGTCCCACGGACCGGGCTCGCCTGATATCAGAAACCCGCGTCGGCAAGGTTCGTCCGCGGGGGACTAGCGCTGCACCTGCAGGAACACGTAGCGTGTCATCTGGCCATGCCGCACCCGCAGCCGCACGCCTTCCTTGAGGTTGGCCTTGCTCAGCGCGGCCTGGGCATCCGCGGCACCGGCCACGGCCTTGCCCTGCACCTCGACGATCAGGTCACCGGGCTCCAGCCCCGCCATTTCCGCCGCCGAGCCGGGGGTCACGCCCACCACCAGAGCCCCGGTGCTCGCCGCGCCCAGGTGGAAGCGCTGGGCCAGCGAGGGGGTCAGATCGCCCAGAGTCAGCCCCAGACTCCCCACCCGGGCGTTGCCACCAACCAGAGCCAGATGGCTGGGCAACTGCCCCAGGGTGACCGTGACCTCCTGAGCCTTGCCCGCGCGCCAGATGCCCAGCTTGACCTTCGTCCCCGGAGCGGTCTGGGCCACATCGTTGCGGAAGGTGCCCAGGTCGCCGACCGTATGCCCATCCATGCTCATGATGATGTCACCGTCCTTCAGGCCGGCCGTGGCGGCCGGGCCCTGAGCCAGGACATCCGAGATCAGGATGCCGTGCGACTTGGTGTACCCGAAGCTGCGGCCCAGGGCCGGGGTCAGTTCCTGGATCGTGACCCCGAGGTACCCGCGGGTCACCTTGCCGGTGGTGATCAACTGCTCCATGACGTTGTGGGCCAGGGCCGCGGGGATGGCAAAGCCAATGCCCTGATATCCGCCGCTGTTGGAGGCGATGGCGGTGTTGATGCCCACCACCTGGCCGCGCAGGTTGATCAGCGGGCCCCCCGAGTTGCCGGGGTTGATGGCCGCATCGGTCTGGAGGAAGTCATCGTAATCCGCCAGGCCTACATTGCCGCGCCCGGTGGCGCTGATGATGCCGGCCGTCACCGTCTGCTTGAGGCCGAACGGACTGCCCACCGCCAGCACCCACTGCCCGACGCGGACCGGATCGTCGAAGGCCAGGGTGGCCGGCAGCAGGTCATGGGCGTTGATCTTGATCACCGCCAGGTCGGTCTTGGGGTCGGTGCCCACCACCTTGGCCTTGAACTGGCGGTTGTCGCTGAGTTGCACGGTCAGTTCATCGGCCCCGGCGACCACGTGGTTGTTGGTCAGGATGTAGCCGTCCTTGCTGACGATCACTCCGCTGCCCAGGGCGTTCTGGTGCCAGGTCTTCTGCGGTCCCTGGTTGAAGAAT
>JAJXSS010000331.1 GCA_021784455.1 Planctomycetota bacterium | reverse complement strand
GCCGCACCACTCGACGAACTCAATGAGCCGCTGTTGCCGGAAGGGATCGACCATGGGACACATGATAATCAATGGGCCGGGAGCAGGGGAATGCGGCGGCTCGATCCGGCAACCTTCTTCCCTTGATCGCTCGGTCGCTCGGTCGCTTCCTCGCTCGATCGCCGGCCGCGTTCCGGGGGCGGGGGCCTTTCCGGGGGAGATATCAGAGATCAGAGATTCCCGGTGCCGCAGCCACGCGAAACCCGAGACGCCAGATGCGAACTCTATTGACGGTGGGAGGGGCCGGGGGTAGTTTGGCCTTGTGCCATGGTGGTTACGGCATCTTCCGCTGGGTTGGGGGGGTGGGGGAAGCCGCGCTCCCGTGGAGGCAGAGGTCTCGATGGGAGGGTCCTGGCGCTGGGCGGTGGTCTTGGTGGCTGCGCTGGCGATGGCGGCGCAGGCGGGGACGGTCAAGACAGGGCTGTACCGGATGGCTAAGGGGGATCAGGGCCAGGCGGTGCGGCGCTGTGATGTGGCCGAGGGTGGGGAAGTCCGCTTGGGGCAGTTCCTGACCGGCCAGCTTGGGCAGGCGTCGCTGGTGTCGACGGCCAATGACAACAGCCGGTTCGAACTGACGGTCGAGCCCAAGGGGATGTCCCAGGGACTGGCCGAGGAGCCCATGGTGATCGTGGTTGCCGGGATGGGCATGCCCGTTTCGGGATACGGATTCTCTGGTCCGGGGGAGAGCCGAGTGACCGATTTGACGGCGCTGGTGACGGGGCGGGCGGCGGCCGAAAAGGTGGGCCGGGCGCTGGGTATTCGCCCGAAGCTGCGTCAGCACCCGGGGTACCAGCTTCTGGTGACGTTGAAGCCCAGGCAGCCGAGCTACCATCCGCGGGAGCCGGTGACGCTGGTGATGACCATCAAGAATGTCGGCACCAAGCCGGTGCGATTCTGCGACGGTGGCAAGCAGCGCGGGCCGCGCAACAATCAGTTTTCATTCGTGGCATTTCCCAGTGCGGGGCCGGCTCTGCCTGATGTGGGCGACCCAACCAATCTTGGGGGCCTGATGAGTGTGGCGGAAATCCGCCCGGGGGAAACGTTCTCGAAGGACGTGGATCTGACCAAGTGGTTCAACTTCACCAGGCCGGATCAGTATCAGGTGACGGCCATCTATGAGCTGAATCTGGTGGGCGAAGATCATGTGCACATCATCTGGGATGATTTTGCGGTGGGGCGGTGCACGGTCACCATCAGCGAGCCCGGGCCTGGAAGGAAGGCGGACCAGCGGGGAGGATGAACCCCGGGATTCTTATCCCTTGGTCCGGGGGACGCCCTCTCTTCGGCCAACCGCCGGGGAGAGGGTTTTTTCGTGGGAAAAGCAGAAAGTAGAAAGTAGAAAGTAAAAAGCAAAAAGCAGGTCTCCTGAGGCGACTCGCAAGATCGAAAAGCAGAAATGCAGAGAGTGACGAAGCGATCAGCGAGGAAGGGGCGGAGGAATCTCTGATCTGTGATGTCTGATCGATGATCTGGGGAAGACACCCTGGCGCCGCGGAGACGGGCCGTGCCCGGGGCGCGGATCGGGCCTCCGGCTCTTCCAGATCAGAAATCAGAGATCAGAGATCACTTGGGGTAGTTGGGCTGCTGCTGCCAGTCCAGTTCGTAGGAGCCCGGAATGCCGTGGTACTGGCGGGGGAAGATGTAGTCTTTGCGTAGGGGGTAGCCTTCCCAGTCATCGGGCAGGAGGATGCGGCGCAGGTCGGGGTGGCCGGGGAAGTCGATGCCCATCATGTCGAAGGCTTCGCGTTCGTGCCAGTCGGCGGCCGGCCAGAGATCGCTGACGGTGGGGATTTGGGGCAGGGGCGGGGCATCGCTGGGCGTGGCCGGGGCCGTTCCGGGGGCGGATTCCGGGGGCCGAGGGCGGTCCACAAAGACTTTGATGGCAAACCAGTGTTCGTGGGTGGTGGAGCGCAGGTCGTAGACCATGGCGAGCTGATTCTGGGCGACGTAGTCCACGGCGCTGGCACAGGCCAGCCAGTCGAAAGCGAGGTTGGGATCGTGGCGCAGGTACTGGGCGATGGCCCGCCAGTGCTGGGCGGTGGTGTGGATGCGGGGGTGCTTGTCCTGGGGAAAGTTGGCCGTGATGGCGGGGCCGAACTGGCCGGCGAGTTGAGCGGCGATCTGGGAGGGGGTCATGGGGTGCTCGTGGGGAAAAGCAAAAAGTAAAAAGTAAAAAGTAGAAATTCAGAGTCTCGATCCGGGGGCCCTTCCGGGGGCGGGGGACTTTCCGGGGGGGTCAGGTGTGGGCCAGCTCGGGGACCACGCCGGCCACATCGGCAGGTACAGGGGCTGGTTTGGGGATGGCGATGGTCTGGCGGCGGATCTTGTCCTGCAGGCGCATCAGGCCTTCGATCAGGGCCTCAGGCCGGGGCGGGCAGCCGGGGACGTAGACATCCACGGGCACCACCATGTCCACCCCTTTGACCACGTGGTAGCCGTACTTGAAGTAGGGGCCTCCGCCCACGGTGCAGGCGCCCATGGCCATGACGTACTTGGGCTCGGGCATCTGCTCGTAGAGCCGCTTCAGACGCGAGGCCATCTTGTAGGTGACGGTGCCGGCGACGATCATGAGGTCGGCCTGGCGGGGGGTGGCCCGGAAAGCGCCGGCGCCGAAGCGGTCGGCATCGAAGCGGGAGGCCCCGAAGGCCATCATCTCGATGGCGCAGCAGGCCAGGCCGAAGGTCATGGGCCACAGGCTGCTGCGGCGGGCCCAGTTGATGGCCCAATCCACACTGGTGATGATCAGGCCTTCTTCAAAGCGATTTTCGATCCAGCTCATGAAGCCTCTTCCCTGTTACTATGGGCGGCATGGCCGCCGCCGAGGTCCCAACCACACCCGCACGGTTGATGTTCTGGGGGGTGCCCGCGCTGCTGGCCGGGCTGATCGCGGCGGGGACCATCCTTATAAGGATAGCGGGTTTTCCGGATTACTTCACGGCCACCTTCCGCAACGGTTTTGAGCCCTGGCTGCAGTCGGCCTTTATGGCGGTCAGCGCCACCTGCGGGGTGGGGCTGTGGGTGCGTGATCCGGCCACGCAGATGACGGGGGTGGGGCAGTGGACGCTGTGGGTGCTGGGGGATCTGGGGGCGCTGGTGTACATGACGGTGGGGGCGCGGGCGGTGCTGGGGCTGATGGGGGGCCGGCGAGTGAGCCTGCGGTTTACCTTGACCGGGGTGCTGGTGCTGCTTTTGGGTCTGGAAGCGGTGGGGACGGCGGTTCTGTTCTTCGGGAGGTACGGCTGGGGCGGGTCGGCGGCGGATCTAGCCCGGACGGCGGCGGATGCGGTATCGGCCACGGCCCAGGTGGGCTTTTGTGTGGATCCGGGGGCGCTGCAGGCCCAGATCCACACGTGGACGGTCTATCTGGTGCTGGTACCGCTGATGTTTCTGGGGTCGATCGGCCTACCGGTGATTCTGGATATCGTGGGCACCCTGCTCATGCCCCACCCCCCGGAATCGCCGTCCCGGGAAGCGACGCCTTCGGAAACCCGCAACCCGGGAATCTGCCCCCCGGCTCCCGGCCAGGGTGGGCCCGGCACCGGTACCAGCCCGCGCCGGCTGCACCCCCTGACGCGGGACATGCTGGGGGCCTGGCTGGGCACGTATATTACGGGGGTGGTGCTGCTGATGCTGGTTCTGAATCTTCCGGCCGTGTACCAGGCCCTGGGCCGGAATGTGGAAATGGCCAACCGCACGACGCAGGCGGCCCCGGGGGGCTGGGCGGCGGCGGTGGCGGATGCGGGTTATCTGGCGGCCACGGCGCGGTCCAGCGGTCTGAGCCCCCTGTCCCTGAATGCCGTGCCGGCGGCGGGGCTGCTGGTGCTCATGGGGCTCATGTTTCTAGGCGGCATTCCCGGGAGTGCGGCGGGGGGCTTGGGAATGCTGGCCCTGGCGGCGGCGGTGCATCCGGGACGGCACAAGGAGGCCGTGATTCGCTACGCTCTGGGCGCCGCGGCGGTCTTGGCGGCGCTGACCCTGGTTGGAAGCCTTATTCTGGCCATGAGCGACCCTACCCCGCCTTTGGCACGGACGATGTTCGAGGTGGTTTCGGCGGCATCGGGCTCGGGGCTATCGGTGGGGCTGACGCCCGATCTGTCGGCGCTGGGGCAGGGGGCGCTGCTGCTGATCATGCTGCTGGGCCGCTGGTGGCCCCTGGGGTTGCTGCAGCGGGCGGCCAGGACCGCGGGCTGATGGGCGCTGGCCAGCGGCGATGCGCAAGACCATCCGGGGTTGGAACACGGGGGATCGGCCCCGGTGCTGGAAAGGGCTTTTTCATGCAAGCCGGAACACCCCTAGGCAACTTCCACTCTTGGCGAGCGACGGCCCGGATGCTGGCCCTGGCGGCAGGGTTGGTTTTGGCCGGATTCGGCGGGGCGCGGGCCCTGGGCCAGGGGCCGGCGGCGCCCCCGGAAGCATCCCCGGAAGCATCCCCGGAAGCGCCCCCGGAATCTGCTCCGGCTCCGCCCGTCCTGCCGGGGCCCCTGGCGGACTTGGGAGACTTCGCCATCCGGCTCCAAGCGTTCAACAAGGAAGTGGCGACTCTGCCCACGGAGGCGCGGGTTATTTTTGACGGGACTCAGCAACTGACCTGCGTGGCCGGCGAGGGTACGGCCAAGCTGGTGCAGGAAAACGGGCGCGGGGTTTTACGGGTCCAGGCTCCTGCGAACAATGGTGGGTTTCTGAAACTGGGGCCCCCGGTCCGCGGCGTAGTGCAGATCGAGGTGGATTGCCGGGCCGATTCGGTTAATCCGAATGACTTAAGTCTGATTCTTGGCGGGCTGCGGGTAGGTCCGGGTTTTCAGTTCGGCGGGTATGAGGACAAGCGGAATCTCCTGTGGCGGCCCATGGGCCCCCATGGCGGCCCGGCGGGGCAGCAGGCCTACGGCGAGGTTAACCTGCCGCCGACGCCGCTGATCCAGAAGGGGCGGCGCTACACGGTGCGCCTGGATGTGGGGCCGGCGACGGTGGCGGGCTATGTGGATGGCCAGTGCCTGGGGTCGACGCCGCTGGGCCAGGATTACGAAGCCGATCAGTTACGCCAGCCGCTTTTCTATGTCTGGAATTCGACGGCGACCGTCTTTGGTGTGCGCATCCGCCAACCCATTGCCTTTGCCAGCTTGCCCGCGGCCCGGCGTGCGGCCATGATCCGGAAGGCCCTGCATATGACTGTTGCCGAAGCGTTGCGCTGCACGACCCGATTGTGTGCCGCCCTGGACAATGATGATTTCAAGGTGCGGGAGGCGGCCAGTCACCTGCTCACGCTGGCCGCTCCGCTCTGTGCCGACCAACTTCGCCAACTGCTGCGGCGGGGGAGTCCGGAACAGGCAGTGCGGGCCCGGATCATTCTGACCGATACCGGACAGGGGCTTGGG